>NZ_DKIK01000016.1:0-1766 GCF_002454215.1 Acinetobacter sp. UBA6720 | reverse complement strand
CAGAATATTCCAGAATGGGCATTCAAACGTGCAGCCAGACATCTACTCCAACGTAATATCAAAGATCAAAAGATTCAGGCTGTTTTCAATCCAATCACCGATCTGTATCGTCCAGTGAACTCAGGAGATCTATACCAACTAAAATATAGCCATGCCACACACACATTAAGCCTATACTTAAACCAGAAACTACAGGGACAACTCCAGAACCCATTAGGCCCAGCAATATTTTAATATATGGCTAGGTCCTCAGCCATTTAGTGCTAAATTAAAACAGCAATTAATAAAGTAGTCTCTACAGTTATGTCTAAACATTTTATTTTGATGGTTGAAGATCATTACGAACTGGCATCTACCCTATGCGAGTTTCTAGAAGAGCATGGTTTTGTGGTCGATCATGCTCGAAACCTAAATGCTGCGCGCCAATTGCTCAAGCAGCAACGCTATCATATTTTACTTTTAGATATTAACTTACCTGATGGTTCGGGTTATGAACTATGTGAATGGCTACGAAATAAAGAAGGTATGGACCTCCCCGTGCTGATGCTCACCGCACGCGATACGCTGAATGACAAACTTAAAGGTTTTAATTCAGGAACGGATGATTATCTAGTCAAGCCATTTGACTTTAATGAGCTGGTGGTTCGAGTCAAAGCTCTGATCAAGCGTTCACAGGGTGAAGTCTCCTCTAGCCGTCTTCAAATTCATGATCTTATTCTGGACCCTGCAACACAGCAACTGACTCGTGGAGGACAAACCATTGAACTTCCCCCCATTCAATTCAAACTGCTCAAACTACTGATGCGTCATTCGCCTAAAGTTCTGACTAAACAGGAAATTATGATAGAGCTTTGGGGGGATCAAGAGCCTGAAAGCGATGCCCTGCGTAGTCATATTTATAATTTGCGTAAAATGGTCGATAAGCCTTTTGAGCAAAAACTAATTCACACCATATCTGGTGTAGGGTTAAAGATCACTTTAGAACCTTAAGCTCTAGAAGCCAAGCCTTAATTTAAATACACGACGACAATCAGTCCAGTCGTCATCGCCAGATCAACATCCTGATGGGTATTGAGATAATACTGCCGATCAAACAATTCCACTCGCCAGCCAAGCTGCTTGCACAACTTCTGTACCAATTGCAGTCCAATGCCATGACCTTTGATCTCTAATTGCAATTGCTGCCCCGACAGTTCTTGCACCTTTGAGTTATTCGGTAAAGGAATGCCGACACCATTATCTGCAATCAATACTGTATTTTTTTGCAAAATGACATCAATTTCTGTGCCTTGTGAATAATTCAGTGCATTCCGCAAAATATTGCCAAATACCATTTTGGTCATCGACGGGTAAAGTTTACGTGGCTGTTCGTTTAGATCTTTTTGAAAATTTATCCGCATACCTTTGTTATGGCTAACACTATCCAGATCCTGAACTAGATTCTCCAGACATTCTGAAAGCATAGTCGATTCAGCGGTTAAAGTATTGGTGGTATTGCGGGCGATAGCCAGTAGTGTGTCAACTAATAGTTGCATGTCTTCAATGGTGTTGTTCAAGCGAGTAAATGATTTATTGTCCCCATAGCGTGCCTGACACAACTGCACATTGCCTTTTAAGATGGTAAGTGGTGTGCGAAGCTCATGACTGACATCACCAGTAAATTCACGTTCACGCTGAATAAACTCGCTTAATACCTGATGATATTTTTCTAGCGCCTGCTTCAGATATTCCGCTTCCAGATTTGAATCAGTCCGTATGTCATGAAA
>NZ_DKIK01000149.1:0-5443 GCF_002454215.1 Acinetobacter sp. UBA6720 | reverse complement strand
CGCCGATGGATGTGCATTCTACACCATTCCTAATACTACACAACCCCTTTACAGCAATTATTTATAAAAAAACTTCTACTTGTTTATTTATTCGACAAAATATTGTTTTTTTCTTATTTCTTGAGTGAAAAGGGAACAATTTCTCCAATTTCATTGCGTATTTTTTCTTGTGAGTTATGTTCTTGCCACTTTAAAGCACGACAGTCGACATATTCACAGTAGCCACTTTCACCATTTTCTTCATAGTTATCAATTTTGACTTGATATTTAAAACTTCCTACATAACCTGCTGCTAAGCCAAACTTAAAGTCTCCACGGCTCTGTGCGCAAATATGTATCCGATATCCCTGCTCACCTTGATAACACCATTCAAACTCTCGTGGTAAATACATTTTTTGCCCATTTGGCGTTTTCACAGCAGGATAAACACGATGAACTTGAAAGCGTACCATTTGGTCAAACATGGAAGTCTGCTGCTTTTTTAAATCACGTAAATAAATCCGTGACTGAACGACTCGATTAAATGAATCCCGAATTTGCTCTAATAAGAGCTGACGTTGATCTGCTAGATTAATGATTTGATATGTAAAAAAAGCTAAAGGGACATAACTAAAGTCAACACTGCGCCCATATTCAAATGCGCCGAGTTGATCTATGTCATAGTGTTGTCCTTTGTATTTTACCTCGCCCTGACACTGACACATCACCGACCAATGTTCAGCTAAGCCAAAACGTAACTTGGTAAAATGAGAAATCAAGGGTGTGGTGATAACTTCTATCTCAAAGCTTAGTTCACTATCTTTTCGTTGAATCTGAAATTTAGGAAATGCACCTATAACGTGTTCTTTGTTTGCAAATTTAAATTGTTGTTTTTCAAAAGCACATTCAGCAGAAATAGAATAGCGACTCAGTTGACCTGCCATATGCGGACTGCTACTGGCTAGAACCGTTGCTGTGTCTAGTGCTGTGGTTCTAATCGCGCTGTTATTCCGAAGCATAGGCGTGTTGGGCTGCCCGATCATACTCAAAAAATTTAAGTAATGTAATGGTGCAGGAAGATTAGGAATGGTTACAGCCTGATGAATGATTTTGTATTTCTTATTGGGCGGATGGTAGGCAGGCAAAGACCGTGAAGGAGTTTGATTAAGTTGTTTAGACTGATCGAGAAAATCTTGGAACAACCACATATCGCACTCCTTCTACATATTATTAACTCATCATGGGTTTTGTTGGCTTCGTGCTAAAAATGTCGTAACAAATCCAGATAACGCATAAATCAAGGAAATCACCAAAATACCCACAGGAATATTGTAGGTCATTGCTGCAAAAATAAAGACTGCAATCGGCAGAACAAAAAATGGAACGCGCTTGCGATCTACTGTTTTAAATGAATAATACTTAATATTCGAAATCATCAATAGACCAACAGAAACAATCACTACAGCGCTGATTGCTTGGATACCGCGCTCACGAATATCAAAAATTTCAGGAAAATCGAGCCCAACCCAAACCAATGAAATAATGATAATGGCTGCAAGTGGACTAGCCACACCAATAAAGTAACGCTTATCGACTACACCAATTTGCACATTAAAACGCGCTAAACGGAACGCAGCACATGCGGTATAGACAAAACAGCACGCTAGACCGATACGACCCAGCGAATCCAAACTCCAGCTATACATTAAAATCGCTGGCGCAACACCAAAGGCAAGTAAATCAGACAAAGAGTCATACTGCTCACCAAAAGCACTCTGCGCACCGATTGCACGTGCCACACGGCCGTCTAGGCCATCCAACAATGCTGCTAAGAAAATAGCATAAATCGCTTGTTGGAAATTACCATTCATACTAGCGATAATGGAATAAAAGCCTGACAACAACGCTGCCGTTGTAATCAGGTTCGGCCACAAATAAATACCTCGACGTTTTACTTTTTGACCTTCCTGTGTATGCTCTTCTTCTTCCACCTCGAAAGTGATCCCATCAAAGCTGGGAACACTGCGTGGAGTAGATTCGCTTTCAGGTTTATTTATATTTGTCATTTTCTGCCGATCCTAATGTAGCCTTTTTCTCTTTAAGTCTGTCTTTATTCGCCAACTAACCAACGAACAGCAGCATGACCACCATTTTCACTCATACGTAAATGCGGGAATAACCACTGTAACGCCTCATCGGCATCTTCGGAGAACTTCCAAGGCGGGTTAATCACCAATAGACCACAGCCGTTTAAGCCCACTGGAGTGTCATCTGGCCAAACACATACTTCACAGATCAACTGACGACGAATACCCGTTTTAATCATTTTCTTTTCAAAACGTTCAATCATCGCGCGGTCTTTAATCGGATACCAAATCGCAAAGACCCCTGTTGACCATTTTTTATGTGCTGCTGCAATCAGGTCAACTAACTGTGGAAAGTCTTTACGTTCAACTTCATAAGGTGGGTCAATCATCACCAAACCGCGTTTTTCTTTAGGCGGAATGACACCGAGTAAGCCTTCATACGCATCGCGCTCATGCAAACCCGCGCGTTTATCACGAACGTTGTAATACAACTGTTGGAATACATCACGCTGCATTTCAAAAATAGTGGCTTTGTCGATTTCACGCATGCCTTCTAAGGCAAACCACGGCGAACCAGGATAGGCACCTTTACCTGAACCTTCACGCATTTTTTCAACAATTTTTAAATACTGCTGAACGCCTTCAGGCGCGTTACGCTTAATTGAATCATCTAGTTTCACTAAACGATGGATGCCATTTAAAAACTCACCTGACTTTTGTGCTTCTGAAGTCGATAAATCATATTTACCAGCACCGCCATGCGTATCAATATAACGATACGGTTTATCTTTTTGATTGAGGCGAGTCAAAATCTGAAGCAAAAGAACATGCTTCATGACATCGGCAAAGTTGCCTGCATGGAAATGGTGACGGTAATTCATGTTTGTATTATTCCTAAAATCAATGAGTATTTTAGCATGAAAAATAGTTTCGTTCAGACAGCTTTCTTACACTAGAATAACAGCGGCTTTTCTTTGTCTTTTAGGTTTTATGTTATGGAAGCAGTTCTTCTCCCAAAGTCTTGGAATGTTGATCAAATCCTAGATGATTTAGATCAACATGGTTTTGCCATCATTGATGACGCCTACTCTGATGACTATGTACATCAACTCATTGAAGAATGTACTTCGAACTTAAACCGCTTTCGTGAAGCCGCTATTCAAAACGGTGTCATCAGTAAGATCCGTAGTGATCACATTTTATGGTTACATCCCGAACTCCACATTTCCAATCGACATGTACAGTCCCTTTTTAGCTTAGGTCATGAGCTCAACCGTGCTTTTTATCTTGGTATTCGGGACGTCGAAGCGCATTTTGCTTGCTATAACGCCGGCGAGTTTTATGCACTACACCGTGATAATCCTCAAGGTAAAAATGGTCGTATGATTTCTGCGGTTTACTACTTACATGAAGACTGGCAAGACAGCTGGGGAGGCGAGCTTCATCTACAAGATAAAAATAACATTTGGCACGTACTGCAACCCAAGCCAAATCGTATCGCACTGTTTCAAAGTGACTTGCTACATGAGGTTTTAAAAGCCAAACATCAGCGTTTATCAATTACCGCATGGTTACGGAGTGACAGTACAATCCTGTGATTCAGGCAATAAGACTTTAAATTGTAAAAAGCATCCTCATATACTGAACATTCATTGAGGAGGATCTAACCGATGCGTGCCAACAGTCAACACATTATTCAGCGTATTGGTGAAACAGACCAACTCTACTTACAAGGCAATAGCCCTGAATTAGCACTTGAGCGTGCTGATTTGCGCTTACAGTTAGTCACACTGAGCCAACTGCGCCAAGAGCAAGTCCACTTCTTACAAGAAGCAGTAGTGCTACTCGAACAAGGTCGAATTGAGTTTGAGGAAATGCCTCTGTCTTTGTACCTCAATTTGTCTTTGCATCTTGCTAAGGCATATATGCTGTACTTTGAAATCACCAAAGAAGATCGCTTTGCGTTGATTACACAGCAAATTTTAAAACCACTGACCAGCTATGGTCAGGGTGATATTTACCTGTTTTTGGCCTACGCCTCTGTGAGTAGAAAAGAATCTGCATTGGCACGACACTGGCTTGGCAAATATGCAAAAAGTACAGAGTTTGATTTCATTTTACTGCGTGAACATGCCGCTTTTATCAGCTTCCATCAAGAAGATTGGTTTATCAAACTCATACAAAGTAAATTACACTAAAATGTGGGCATCCAAGTTATACACCTAAAGAATAAAAAACGCCTGTGATCAGGCGTTTTTTATAGTTCAAAGACCGTGTTGATTTCAGTTGTGATCATTCATTTAAGCTGTTTGAAGCTTATAAGCATCTAAGTGCAGTTGTTGATTGAGTTCATCGACCATAATCGCCCAGTCATCATCTTGCACCAAATGGCTGATGAGTAATGCACGCTGTGCTGGATTCCAAAACGC
The DNA here is from genome assembly GCF_002454215.1 of Acinetobacter sp. UBA6720. NCBI lineage: Bacteria > Pseudomonadati > Pseudomonadota > Gammaproteobacteria > Moraxellales > Moraxellaceae > Acinetobacter > Acinetobacter sp. UBA6720. The sequence continues at coordinate 948 of NZ_DKIK01000149.1, read as the reverse complement.
TGCATCATGTAAAGATTGATGGGCGGGTAGTTGATGCGTACGAATATATAACTCAATGGCAGCTGCACTATTAGCAAGTCCCAGTTGAGAGAATAAAAGCTCTAAGGATGGTTTGTGTTGATTGAGCATCTCGCCCTCCTTATCAATACTATTGTCAATTGTTATTGAATTAACTTATATGTATTTTTTAAAAAAACCTAGTCTTAAAACTAGGTTTGTTGTTTCAATTTGTGATTATAAATGACACGAACCCGAAAGTTTATTTTCTGTGTGTAATTGCTCGTTTAACTGGTCAACGACCAATGACCATTCATCATCTTTTTTCCAATTGCTGATAATAAAATCATGCTGTGCTTTAGACCAAAAAGGTGCTTTATGCAATGGAACATCTGAAGTGAGTTGATGTGTGTCAATAAACTGATTTATCGCATCCGCACTTGCATCAAGCCCCAATTGCTCAAATAAAAGTTCTAAAGTCGGTTGTTGATCAAACATCATTGTTCTCCTCAAGCCCTTGATCATACCTTTACAGATTAAGGTATGCTTATTTTTTAGTCAGTTGTGTCTATATCTCAGCATGTTATTTTTTGTTCAATAAAGCATTTGTATAAAAAAAGCACCCCGAAATGGAGTGCTTTTTCAACTTAATCAGTTCGATTAAATTATTTAACCATGTCAGCAACTGCTGCACGTTCTTCTTCTAACTCGTTCAGAGTGAAGTTGATACGCTCACGGCTGAATTCGTCGATCTCAAGACCTTCAACGATTTTGTATTCGCCATTTTCAGTTGTTACAGGGAAACCGAACATTACGCCTTCTGGAATACCATAAGAACCGTCAGAAGGAATACCCATTGTTACCCATTTGCCGTTTGTACCAAGAGCCCAATCGCGCATATGGTCGATTGCAGCATTTGCAGCAGACGCAGCAGAAGACAAACCACGTGCT
>NZ_DKIK01000157.1:0-6249 GCF_002454215.1 Acinetobacter sp. UBA6720 | reverse complement strand
AGGGATCATTTTCGCATGACAAGCGATTTTTAAGAAATACCCACTCATTTGATTAAATAAGAAACAAAAACCTTATACTTGGCTTTTTCTCATTCAATTTCAGTCATTAAGCATCGTTTTGCGTCCATGATATTCTGAAGTCTTTGACTTTTTTGCTTGGTCAAAAGCCCCGTTAAAAGTGCATTAAAACATTGAAAACCTTGTGGAAGATCTATGTCTAATGACTGACAATGTAAATAGGCCCAATCTTGATAACTTTGCGCCTGTAAACGGCTTTGGCTCAGCCACTCAAGTAAAATAATGCCCAGTGCGTAAAGATCAGTTTGTACTGTCTTTGCTTCACCATGAAATAACTCTGGTGCCATATAGCGTGGCGTTGCAGTTATAGTTTGTTGATGTCCAGTTCCACCAATTGTTTGACTTTGCTCAAAATCAATCAATTTACATGTCGAACCTGCCAACAAAAAATGTGCAGGTTTTAAGTCAGCATGAATCCAGCCCATCTGATGTAATTCTTCTACAGCATTCAACATTTTGAAGATGATATGAATGACATGATCACAACTTAACTGACGCGGATCTCTTACAAGTAAAGGTGGCAGGTCTTTTAAAATAAGCGCAGCACTCACCTGCTCTGAATGAAACTCAAAATTTTCAAGAATTTGTACTTCAGGCAAAAACGTTGGTTGTGGCGACATCGCAAGCGCATGCTGATAAAAGCTGAACTCTGCATTAAAACCATCAATAAGTACGGAATAACTGGATGCCAATTGAAACTTTAACCAATATCTCTGCCCTGCAACTTCAAAGCGATAAAGTCGTCTCCCCCAACTCAAACGCTGAGTCGGAGTATGAAGCGACAACTCGAGCATGTTCAATTCTTGACGATCAAACTGCCAAGAATTCGGATTCATTCATTTCTGCCGTATTCAACTCAGTTAAGACTTCCAAACAATGTTGAATCGTTTTACCAACACGGGCATGTGTCTCAATCATTGAAATTTTAGGCCAAGTTGCACGCTCGCCTTCACGTTGTAGGAGCTTAAACAGATGTGGCCGTGGATTTTGTAACATATAACTATAATGGCGTAGACCATATTTCCCCACAATATTTACATCGCCATAATAACGCTGATCAACCACACCATAGCCATGGTCCAGTAAACGACGGATCGGCGGGATATTACCTACACGTTCGCGGGCAAAGTCCATGACACCTTTACTAATTACTTTACCCTGCCGACGTACAATACGCTCAGGCCAGCTCAGCATGTCTTTACGGAAACGTGCTTCATCCGACTGCATAAAGGGCACGACATGTGGATTGACTTGACTGGCAATTGTGTAATTTAAATTGTATAAACGCGCCATCTTTTCCTGAGGGAAATCACTACGCACACTACCATCCACCCAGCGCGTAGAAGACATATAGGGCGTATATAAACCATCATGTCGCTTACTGGTCAGTTTGACGGGTGGGAACAAAATTGGCACAGCACAGGACGCTAAGACAGCACTCCACACCAATAAATCCGGTGAAGTAAAAGTATTCATGATGCGTGCATTTTGTGAGGCATCATAAGGTGCAACCGCGACATTGTTGTATAAGCCTGACTGCTTAAAAGCCTCTTCAAAAGTCACATCACCTAAGTTCGCGATCAAAAAGCTTTTTAAATGCTTTACATCAGCCAAACCACCATTGCCTTTTAGAACTTCACGAAAACCCCGAAATTGAAAAGCATCAGTAAAGAAGTTTTCACCATTTAAGATGCTCAGCATCTCAGCAGGAGTCGCTCGCCCCAACATAGCCGTCATGATGGCTCCAGCACTCGAACCAGACAGTACTTTTGGCATCAGATCTTGTTCAAGCAAAGCCTTACATACACCTGTATGAAATAACCCCAAAGTTGCACCACCTGAAAACATCAGTGCAGGTTGTCCAAAGGCTTTTTGGCAATGTTGAAAAAATTCAATTTTTTGTTGTTTATCTAGACATTGGCAATCCGTAGATGCCACAAATGCTAAACCTAGGCTGACTTCATCAATATAGTCTTCAATAATTTTTTTGGTGCCCACATAAGTTGCTGTGAACAGCATAGGATGAGCAATATTGGCAATATCATAGCTTAAACCTTCACGCAGAAGGTACATTAGATCAGTCGTTCGTTTTTGTTGGCGATAGCGTTTCAACAATCCTAAGCGATGGGTAATCACTTCTGCATCAAAATAAGGTGAACAGTTATCATACTTCCACTCTTGCGCCCCTGATTCCTCATCAATCTTCAGCGCAATATTTTTCCACTCAGTATAATTTTCCGCCTGTGCTAACTGCTGCTTTAGTTTTTTAATGCGATAGGCTTGGTGCGGGTTGATTTCCCGTGTGAAATCTTTAAACAACATATTTGTCCTCACCCACTTTTTTTATTTTCCTAAAACATCATTAACATTGCCAGAGTTAGTCTAACGACTATGTGTAAATTATGGGAGTATTACAATTGCCATTTCAAGCCTAAAATTGGCAAATTAGTGCCATTTTAAGGGTTTGATGTACCTAAATCGGGTGTTAATATCAATTCCAAGTGTAATTATAAACTGATTGATCATGGCAACTCTTGACCTACCCAACAATATCTTAGAAACACTATCGACTGTACTCCAACAGCTACAGCAAAGCCTTCCCGAAGTTAAACAAGCACCTGATTTCTCGGCGATTGCATTTAAATGGCAAAATGGTGAATTAAAAGCCATTCATCAACTCAAGCGTGTCGAATTGAATGACTTAAAAGGGATTGAGCGCCAAAAAGAGAAAGTTTTACAAAATACTGAACAATTTCTCAATGGTTTACCTGCCAATGACGTCCTGCTCACAGGCTCTCGTGGTACAGGAAAATCCTCTATTGTGCGGGCTTTATTAACTGAATATGCAGAGCAAGGGTTAAGACTGATTGAAATTGAACGTGATGATTTATCTGAACTACCTGAGATTCAAAAGCTCATCGCAGAACGTCCTGAAAAATTTATTGTATATTGCGATGACTTAGCTTTTAACGCAGAAGATGAAAACTATCGCAGTTTAAAAAGTGTGCTGGATGGATCTTTACAGTCTGGTTCTAGTAATTTTATTATTTATGCCACCAGTAACCGTCGTCATTTATTACCCGAGTTTATGCATGAAAATACACCTGTAACTCGTGTCGATGTACCACAATATAACGAACTACACCCACAAGAAGCGATTGAAGAAAAAATTTCACTCTCTGATCGTTTTGGATTGTGGCTGTCTTTTTATCCAATGGATCAAAACTTGTATTTAGAAATCGTACAGCATTACTTATCAAAAGCTCAGATCAGCATGGATGACATAGTACGTGCTGAGGCATTGCGTTGGTGTCAGGCGCGTGGTCAGCGCTCTGGACGTGCAGCGTATCAGTTCTCTAAACATTGGATTGGTTCACAGCAACTCAAACAAATTTAATATTTTTGTTTAAATCAACAACACCCCAAAAATCTATATAACATTTGGGGTGCTGTAATCTAGTTACTAGAAAAAACTAAGTTTAATTTCAGTTTATTGATACTTGTCTAAGTTCGTTTCAGGTCCATCTTTCACAACTGCTTGCGCTTTTGCATAACTTTCCATTAAACACTTATATTCTGGGCAGATATGTTCAGAAATAATTTCAGCAAAACGAGAACCTTCTGGACGGTTCCAAGTGCGCATTAACTCAGCCACAATGGCGAAAGTATCAGTTGGAATCGCACCAGCTTGGGTAACACGAGCAATTGATGTATCCGTCGCCATCTTATTCCAATTACCAGAAGCATCTACAACACAATACACACTATAGCCTTCCTTACGTGCACTTACGGCTGGGAATGTCATACATACACTGGTCAGGGTTCCCGCAATAATCAAAGTTTTTCTGCCTGTTTTCTTAATTTCATCAACAAAGCGTGGATTATCCCATGTATTAATTTGTCCAGTACGAGGAACATAAACCGCATGGGGTGCAAAATGGTGGATTTCAGGGATTAAAGGCCCATTTGGCCCGTCTGGCACAGAGGCAGTAGTAATCACTGGGATATTTAACAATGTTGCTGCTTTTGCAATTGCAATGACATAATTTCGTAAATCAGGTACAGGCAAATCCCGTACTGTATTAAAAAGTCCACTTTGATGATCTATCAATAAAATAACTGAATCATCTGGATCTAACATTCCATTAGTTGCTGTCATGATAAACACCTCTAACATTTTCTTCTAATTGTGTAGCCCCCATTGTTGCAATGGAAGTTCCTAAGACAGATGGACATATCATTAAAAGTTATAAAAATGATGACCTATTTATTTAAAATAACTATATCTGTCTTTTATATAAACTAATCAATAAAACTCCCTTCAGAAAGAACATTCATGTTCTCTCTTGTAATTTTTCCAGTCAATTTGGATAATCCCAGACCAATTTCATCAAACAGTAAATTCAAATTAAATTGTTGTAAATTATTTATTTAATACCAGCCAAGACCTTTGAAAAATAGATTTACAAATCGCTTTAGAAACCACGTGACTTCAATATTCTTCCTTAAAATCAATAATCATGTGCTCTATACGCAAATATCATTAGCACGAGTCAAATCCAAGCGCATAAGTCAAGGCAAGATACATATTCCAAACAAGACCAACCCTTTTATTTCAGCCAAGCCCAACATGAGCCAAAGTTCACACAACCTATTTATATACCTCATTCGGTTAGATCCACTTTATTGAAACAAATAAAAAAGCCCAATAAAACAAATTGGGCTTTTAAGTGTTTCAATGAAATCTTTAAACTTCACTTGGGTTGGTGAGTTCCGTCATCGGCCAACGCGGCGTAGTGGTTACTGCAAGTCCATCTTGCTGCCCTGCTTTTAAGCGCTGATAACCCGCAAAAGCAATCATGGCCCCATTATCTGTACACAGTGCAGGCTCCGCATAATAGACTTGAGCGCGAACCTTGGTTAAATCTGCCTCCAAACGTTCCCGTAAGCGTTTATTGGCACTAACACCACCAGCAATTACTAAACGCTTTAAACCCGTTTGTTTCAGTGCTTTGACTGATTTTTTCACTAAAGTATCCACGATGGCTTCTTGGAAACTCGCCGCAATATCCGCATCTCGGTTTTCGTCACCTAATTTTTTCATTTGCACAGATACGGCTGTTTTTAAACCACTAAATGAAAACTCTAACCCCTGATGCAACATTGGACGCGGGAAAGCAAAAGCATTTGGGTCGCCTTGCTCAGCCAGTTTTGAAATATTCGGGCCACCTGGATAAGGTAAACCCATCATTTTCGCCACTTTATCAAAAGCTTCACCAGCGGCATCATCAATAGATTCGCCTAAAAGCTCGTATTGACCAATACCATAAGCGGCCATGAGCTGAGAATGCCCACCTGAAACCAAAAGTGCCACAAAAGGAAATTCAGGTGGTGTCGCTGATAAAAGCGGAGCCAACATATGTCCTTCCATATGGTGTACGCCAATTGCAGGTTTATTTAAGGCAAAAGCCAAAGTCCGACCAAATAATGCACCTGTCATGAGTGCGCCCATCAGCCCTGGACCACGTGTATAGGCTACAGCATCTATTTCAGATTTATGCACCCCACTTTCCTCAAGCAACTGATTTATGAGGGGAATAAGTTTACGTACATGATCGCGTGAAGCCAACTCAGGCACTACACCACCATACTCTGCATGCAGTTTAATTTGGCTGTACAGCACTTGCCCACGCAAACCCAACTCGCTGTCATAAAGGGCAAGTCCTGTTTCATCACAAGATGTTTCTAAGCCTAAAACGATCATTAAACTGCCTATAACCTGTATCAAATCTATTGCGTGAACCATTATAGACTTGTGGTATGAGATGTAAATGAGTAAAATACTGACCTTCACTTGTGATCATGGGCAATATCGCCCTGATCTTATCCATAACTTAATGAGGATTCTTCATGCCACAAGTTAAATTGAAAGAAGGCGAACCAGTAGACGTAGCTATCCGTCGTTTCAAGCGTTCATGCGAAAAAGCGGGTGTTTTGGCTGACGTTCGTAAGCGCGAATTCTACGAGAAACCAACTCAAGAACGTAAGCGCAAAAAAGCTGCTGCTGTTAAACGCTACCAAAAGAAATTGGCGCGTGAATCAGTACGTACTACTCGCCTTTACTAAGATTAATTTGTGATTGACTGTCTGGACTAAATAATGACTACTTTA
>NZ_DKIK01000128.1:0-2568 GCF_002454215.1 Acinetobacter sp. UBA6720 | reverse complement strand
GTTGACGGGACTTTCATCAATCACCAATTGGTATTCTTTGACTGCGGCAAAACTCCAAGAAGACGACATCAGACACACCCCAAGGATGAGGCTTTGTTTAAATTGAATAGACATGACTAAATCCTAATAATTTTAAAAATAAAGTTTTAAAAATCAGGATTAGGCTTTAGGAGGACGTAGAATTTCTTGCCAATAGCCCACTAAATGTTGAGCGTGATAGCGGAAATGCGGGGTTGATTGTGCTACAGCAGCTTCAAGCTGAACCAATACGAGGGGTTCAACATCTAAAAGCGTCAGCGTGGTTTGGCAGTGATACTGTGCACACTCCTGACACTGAACTTGATTGCTTTGCATTACATCCGACACATGACAGTTGCTCTTCGCTACCATATCGGCTTGAGCCATATGCATTTGATGTCCAGAGGCTGGACTCGATGATTTCGCTTGATGGCAGTCTGGCATGGTTTGCATGCCTGTTGCATGCGCTGAACTTTGCTCACTGGTTGCAGCCTGCATACTGAGTTGCATCATTTGATGCATCGGCGCCGCCGAAGCTTGGGCAATACCACTCCACCCCATTACCAAGGTAATGAGTAAGACAAACCAAGAATGTGACTTGAGCAATGAACGCACAATCAATCCTATTTAGTCAGTGAATGGAAGGTGGTATCTAAGCACGATCAAATGTTTATCGCCAGTAAATGGCTTACATTTTTTAGCTGATTCCTTACAGGATAAGCAAAGAATGGCTTATACACAAGATTATAAATTTAAATTCAATGACTGTGAGGGTTTAGTCTCCCAGCAGACTTAAACAAGAAAGTTATTTTTTAAACAGTACCATTTTTAAGCAAAGTTGAATAAAGCATCAGTGAAAATCAACTATTCAAGACATAAAAAAGGACTCAAACGAGTCCTTTTTATACATTTAATGTCTAAATACTAAACCATTGCTGTGTAAACGTTTGAATATTAATCAAGTTATCCACGTGGTTATCAACACAGATATCCACCAGCTTACCCACAAAGTTATCCACAACCCATTATGTATTTATACCTGTGAGCTTAAACCTTTACCGCACCGACTTTTGCAAGCTCTGAGCGCATATCATCAATCACAGCTTTATAATCTGGTTTTCCAAAAATAGCCGAACCGGCAACAAACATATCTGCACCTGCTTCCGCAATCTCACGGATATTTGCAGGTGACACACCACCATCGACTTCTAAGCGAATATCACGACCTGAAGCATCAATAATTTTACGTGCTTCACGGAGTTTGTCTAAAGTCATCGGAATAAATTTTTGACCGCCGAAACCTGGGTTCACACTCATCAACAAAATTTGATCGACTTTATCCAGTACATAATCTAAATAATGGAGCGGTGTTGCTGGGTTAAAGACCAAACCTGCTTTTGCGCCACCAGATTTAATCAACTGTAAAGAACGGTCGATATGATCAGTAGCTTCTGGGTGAAAAGTAATAATGTCCGCGCCAGCTTCCAAGAAGTCACCAATCATACGATCGACAGGTTTGACCATCAAATGCACATCAATCGGAGCTTTGATGCCGTAATTCTTGAGGGCCTTACAGATACCCGCACCAAAAGTCAGGTTTGGCACATAGTGGTTATCCATCACATCGAAGTGAACCACATCTGCACCTGCTGCAAGTACATGTTCAACATCTTCACCTAAACGAGCAAAGTCAGCAGATAGAATAGATGGTGCGATTAAATAAGGCTTGGACATGCGTGTACCTGGCTTATACAAAAGGGAATAGAGGTATTATAGCAAATTCAGCTTTTGAACTGCAGACTTGTCAAAAAAGAAAGCCCCAAGCTTTCTAAATTTGCAACATAGCGTTGCAACATTCAACTTTCCATTTGCGATGAAACTGCTATGTTGATAGATCAATCAACGAGGTAAATATGAAAAGTACAGCAGATATTGTCACGACAGATGCAGCTCGAATTGCAAAACGACTGGTGAATCACTGGAAACACAAATTTGATATTGAACAAGAAGCAACGACATTTGGTATTATCATGCCTGAAGCACGCGTGTTATTAAGCCCTCAAGCCGAGCATTTACATGTCAGCATTGAGGCCAGTGAAGATAAACTGAGTCACTTAGAACACGTCGTCTTAGATCATCTGATTCGTATGGGGCAACAACCACTTACAGCCACGTGGACACAAGTTTAAGTAAGTGGCTAAATTGAATCTGTTTAATCAACGTTGTTGCTGTTGATTAAACTGACGAATAGCTGCGATACGCTCTTGAGTCGCTGGATGACTTTGGAAAAATGAACCAATGCCACCGTCCTCCTCTTCCTTAGACTTCTCTTGTGGCTGTTTTTCTTCTTCTTCGCCACGTGCTTCGACTTCCATACGCGCTAAAAAGTTTGCCAAATGTAAGCTGGAAATATGATTTTTATCCAGCACTTGCATGGCATACAAGTCAGCATCACTTTCAAAATTACGTGAATAACTGGCACCCACCAAAGCCACAGGCAAAGTTGTAAATAAGGCCGAACTGTCTCCCGTCACCGCAATCAACAGCACA
>NZ_DKIK01000123.1:0-3473 GCF_002454215.1 Acinetobacter sp. UBA6720 | reverse complement strand
AGCGAATGGCAATAACTCCATGACTCTCGACAAGATTCAGTGGATTAAACCACCACTCTGTCTTCGTTAAAGTATTGGTAAAACGTCCACAAGGTTTTACATTTTTTTGAGCCCAATCTGCTGCGATTTGATCTTTCTCATTTAGAACCGAGATTTCACCAGAAACTTGAGTAGCAACTCTTAACCATACATATGCGTTTAATGAGCTTTCTAAGTGTTGCTTAGCTATATTTAGAACCTGTTGAATATCAACACAGCTGGATAACTTTCTTTCTAACTCCTGTAATTGCAGTGAAGCTGAATTGGCAGCACGTAAACTCAAAACCTGAGCACGCAATTGATTTGCTAAGCGTCCGACCAAAAGTGCTGAAATAATAAAAGTAATAATTGTAATCACACCGCGTTCAGCACTAATCATAAATGTGAAGCGTGGTTCAATAAAAAAGTAGTTATAGAGTAAAAAACAAATAAATACGCTAGCAAGCGTAATCAACATTTTTGCTCGAATTGCGACAAGCAAGACCGTGACAATAAAGATTAATGCTAAATCACTATATCCAATAAATCGGTCACTGATCGCAGCAATCATCAATCCCAATAAAATAATGAATGAACTTTCTAATAATTCTTTATGGTCAACACTAAATTTCTGCTCAGACTGAGCCATATCAAGTAGTGAGTTTTTTAACTCCTGTGACTTAGACTTTAAGGGCTGAACAAAAGTAATCTCAAAAGGATGTTGTTTTTCTAAAAGCTGATCAGCAATATGATCTGAAGACAAACGTTGCCATAAAGATTTTTTTGCACTCTTGCCCAATAAAATATTAGATGCACCATAATCATAAGCAGCCTGTAAAATCGTTGCTGCAATTTGATTGCTATACAATAAATAGGTATCTGCTCCTAACTTACGTGCCAAATTAAATGCTTTAGTGACAGCAAAGCTTTGCGTGTTTTCAATCTTGCTTTTTTGAATTGAAATCACACTCCAAGTTGCATTCCTCCTTTCAGCAATCCGATGTGCTCGTCTGACCAAATCTTCAGAAAATTCAGCTCCATCGATGGCTAACATGACATGATTTTGAATCGGAATAATTTGTCCCTGAGCTACAAATTTCTCCCGATAATCAATATCCACCTGCCCTGCAACCGTTTGAATTGCAAGGTCTCGTAAAGCGGTGAGATTGGCTGGCTTAAAAAAGCCTTGCAAAGCATGTGGAGCGACATCTGCTAAATAAATTTTGCCATGATTCATACGCTCCAATAGTTCAGGTACAGGAAGATCAACCAAGCGAATATCTTTTAATCTTTTTAATAGCGCATCAGGCACGGTTTCTGTTACCCGAATGCCCGTAATTTGATAGACCACATCATTCAAACTTTCAAGATGCTGAATATTCAATGTGCTATACACATCAATACCCGCATCTAATAGTTCATTCACATCTTGCCAACGATATTCATGACGACTATTGGGCACGTTTCGATGTGCGAGTTCATCGACCAAAACAATTTCAGGTTTTAACTTCAGAATTTGATCAAGATCCATTTCATCTAAAAATCGATCTTGATATTCAACAGTCTTTTTAGGAATAACATTCAGTCCTTGAATCAAAGCTTCGGTATCAGCTCGACCATGCGTTTCGACCACGCCCACCAGCACATGATGACCTTGTCGCATCAACTCATGTGCTCTCGACAACATGGCAAAGGTTTTGCCCACGCCAGGTGCCGCACCCAAGAAAATGGTTAAGCGTCCAGATTGTTCACGTTGGCTATGTGCCAACCATGCATCTGCTTTGTTATTTCGGTCGATCTGCATAGGCTCAGCTCTATCAACGTGAGGTTGATGATAATTGATCTAAAGCGATGTTGAGCTGAAGCACATTAACTCGTGCCTGCCCATACAAGCCCAATTGAACAGATTTAATCTGTTGTTGCACCAAATCTCTCACTTTCTGCTCGGATAAAGTACGTTGTTGTGCCACACGTTTCACTTGTAATAGTGCACTTTCAGGTGAAATATCTGGATCAATCCCGCTACCCGAAGCAGTGATCATCTCTGCTGGTACTTGTTGCTCAAAGATTTGATTGTTTTGAGCAAACTGCAAGGTTCTTTCTTTAAATTGCTTTTGCAATTCAGGATTAGACACTGCCAAGTTACTTCCTGCCATACCATCCACATTATAATTCACAGCACTCGGACGACTATGGAAATATTGTTCACTCACAAAGTTCTGTCCCACTAAGCTGGACCCGACAATTTTTCCATTTAACTCGATGACACTACCATTGGCCTGTTTTGTAAATAACAATTGAGCCAAAGATACACTCAGACTGCAATACAATACGCCTGCGATCAAGAACCCAACCAACACTAAACCTAGGCTAGACCGAAAAATGGATTGTGCTTCAGCCGATAGGGGAAGATTTTCTAATGTATTCATGATGCACTCCTAAATCCACAACGACACAATAAGGTCAATCAATTTGATCGCAATAAAAGGGAAAACCACACCACCTACACCATAGATCAACATATTACGACGCAATAGCTGTAAGGCACTGGCAGGTTTAAATTGCACCCCTTTGAGCGCTAAAGGAATCAACATCGGAATGATCAGTGCATTAAAAATCAATGCAGAAATCACCGCACTACTTGGGCTATTCAATTGCAAAATATTTAAAACATCAAGCTGAGGAATCGCAACGGCGAACAATGCAGGTAAAATCACAAAGTATTTAGACACATCATTTGCTAAAGAAAATGTGGTTAAAGCACCACGGGTAATCAACTGCTGCTTACCAATTTCGACCACATCAAGCAATTTGGTTGGATCAGAATCTAGATCGACCATATTTCCCGCTTCTTTTGCAGCTTGCGTGCCTGAGTTCATGGCTAAACCAATATCTGCTTGTGCCAAAGCGGGTGCATCATTGGTTCCATCACCGACCATCGCGACTAATTTTCCTGCGGCTTGTTCTTTACGAATACAGGCTAACTTATCTTCTGGTCGAGCTTCAGCAATATAATCATCTACACCTGCTTCAGCGGCAATTGCAGCTGCGGTCAAGGGATTATCCCCTGTTACCATGATGGTTTTAATCCCCATTTCCCGTAACAATGCAAAGCGCTCTTTAATCCCTTGTTTAATCACATCCGACAATTCAATCACACCTAAAATTGTATGATTCGATGCAACAACCAATGGCGTTGCGCCTTTAGACGCGACTTGTTCTACACGGGTTTTCAGCTCAATATTGTCTTTAATCTCTTGCTGGGTAAATTTTAGAATCGCATCCACTGCGCCTTTGCGAATCTTTTGCCCTGTCGCTAAATCAACCCCAGATAAACGTGTTGAAGCACTAAACTGAATAAATTCTGCATCTTTAGGTTCACGGATACTTTCACCCATTTCTTTACCTAAACTCACGACCGATTTACCTTCAGGCGTTGGGTCAGCAAAAGACGT
>NZ_DKIK01000179.1:0-5149 GCF_002454215.1 Acinetobacter sp. UBA6720 | reverse complement strand
CTTATCAGTATCTGGTTTTTGGTTGATTTTTAAGTCAATATTGCATAATGCGATTACCAGAATTTTTTAGGGTATAGAGAAGTTGGCCAAGTAAGACATCTTTTTCGGTTAAAGTCACAATAATCATAGGATGCTTTGAAGAGGGAATAGAGGTTAAGATGGCTTTACCATTATTTGCATCTAATGTAATTGATTGGCAGCCTTCAAGGTGAATTTCATGCATAAATGCAGCAACCATAGCCAAAATTGAACTGCTGACAGCCGCAAGTTTAGTCGTGTTATAACCATCTTTTTTATAAACGTGTGCTAATTCAAAACCATCAGTGCTACAGAGCATAACGTAATTGACACCGCGAACATTCATGAGAATATCTTGAATTACATTTTTTGAAAATTCAATTAACTCTTCGGGTGCAGTACGGTTTTGTGTCAATGTGAACATATAAAACCTCACGGAGGGTTAATTTGTAATATTTGAGTTAGTTTCGATCGAAGTAATTAAAGCTTCTAATAATAGCAGTACATCATCTTTGTTTCGTGCATCAATAAAGAAAAGAGGAGAAAAGAGCTCATTTTCAAGTAGCCATTCCTTATAAATATTTGTAGATTTACCTGATTCAGAATGAAGATCGGTATGGGTAATTCCAATGGCGATATTATCCGTAAAATTCTGAAAGGTTTCTAAATAGTTCTCTAATTCTTGGATAGGATCATCCGAATGGTGGTCAATAAGAATAATCACACCGATTGCTCCTTTGGTAATAGCGGACCAAACAAAATCAAAACGGCTTTGCCCAGGTGTGCCATAGAGGCCAATAGTGAGGTTTTCTTCGAGTGTAATTTCACCATAATCAATTCCAACAGTAGTTTCTAGTTTGCTATGGCGTTGTACATCAGTATTAAAAGCTTCTGTTTGCAGTACAGGAATCTCTGAAAGTGAGCGAATGGCCTCTGTCTTTCCTGCGCCCATACCACCTGCAAAAACGATTTTAAAGCGTTGTAAAATCATACACTTTTCCTATATGCCTAATTTTTTTCTTAGCTTTCCAAAAAAACTTTTAATGAAATTGGATTCTTCTGAAACTTGTGGTGTTTCTGGGGGATTGTAGTGCTTATCCCAGATATTGATTTTCGAGAGGTTGTTTGTTGCAATAAAGCGTTGTACTGTGTCGATAGGTAAATCAAGTTGTATTGAAATTTTGGAAATCTTTCCACCTTGTATAAAACAACTTGAAAGTTGGAAAATGTGTTTTCTATCCAAGTTCTGGCTAGGTTTAGGCCACATATGAATTTTAAAATGACCATCCTCCGGTGCGATTTCTTTTAAAAATAATGGAGAATTCCAAAAAAACTGCCATAGCCAATCACTCAGTATATGTGGTTGCTTCCGTGAGACTTTCATGAAGTTGCTGGTGCTGGCAATATCATAGTCAAAGCCAAATTCGGTGAAATCTTGTTCTCTAGTCGTATTGAGCCATGCAATATTGTTCTGTACATCAATAATTGCAATAGTGCCTAATGTGTCAAAGAGATGGAGTTTTGAGTTTCGTTCTTGATCTAGCATTTTACTGAAATATTCTAATTTATAAGGGCTTTTTTTATATTGTGTGTCAGCTTCAGTAAGTGCGTGTGATTGAGTTTCAATCGTTGTATTGAGTAGATGTTGTAGAATCCAATTAGATAAGCTTTCATGGTGAATAATGGGCAAAGAAAGCGTATTTTCATGAATCAGGTTTTGCCCTTGTTGGCGTTTGGTAATTTTCAGCCAAGGGAATTTTTGGCTTTGTATGATTTTTTGTATGCTGTCTGTGTCATAAAAATTTTCATGTATGAATAAGCAATCAATGCTTGGGTCGGCAGCAGAACTCCAGTTAATTTTATACTCTTGAGGAATGAGATTACGTAGCTGTGTTTTAAGCTCTTCTGAATGATTCGAACTTAGGCCAGTAATCGCAATATTAATATATTGCTTATTCATAGTATGTCTTTAATTTAAAAGGTTGAAGAGGGCAATACAAACAACCCCTTTCCCATAATGATGAAAAAGGGGGTAATTCAAATTAAGAAAAATCTAAGCCTTTTTCATATCCTTTAAGTTCATGACGTGCCATTGCAAGGTTGGCTTTAGAGCGTTCAAGTACAAGATATAAGAAAATCTTGTCATTGCCTTCTAATGGACGGATTAGGTGATATTGTTTGCCTAAAGTGATAAGAATGTCTTCAATCGTATCATTTAAATTTAAGGCTTGTGCAACACGACGTTTCGAGCGAACGACTTCGGTATTGCCTGCTGCTGCGAGTTCTAAATCAATGCTTCCACCGCCTTGAGTCGCGAGAGCTAAACCACTTTCTCCGTCAACCAATGCTGCTGCATAGAAACCATCAATATTTGCTAATGCTTCTAATGAGACTCTAGCCATAGTTTTTCTCTTCAATTATATGAGTTTTAGAAAATCCTTTTAACCTGTTGTTTCACAAGTCGATTTCATTATATGGATGGCGTGAAAAAATTATCAATAGAAATAAATTGAGCTACAAATATGGAAAAGGAATTGGCGATTAAATCCGAGCTTTTTAGTCAGTTTTTACTGGTTTTTTTTGTGATTTTGTTGACATTTCAATTAAAATATTTTGATTGAATTTGCAATTGAATAGAAAATTTCTTAATTTATTTACAAGTGTAAGGAAATGTAAATTTAAAAAATGGCCATATAATGTTGAGGACAAGATCTATTTTTCTGATTAATTTAAGAAGATTGAATAAATATTTCTAATTTAAAAACAGAGAGATGCGTTGAATTAGAGCATCTCTCATCTTTAATCATTTAGATGAACATTTGTGAGGCTGCGCAGTAGAGTCCCCATAGAATAATAACAGCAACCACGGGTTCAAGGATTTTAGCCCATACTGGTGTTGTGTTTACTTCAGTTGCTTGGCTATGTGTGTGGTCTTGGTGGTCAGTTGTGTGTTGATTTACCATTTGATTAAACTCCTTCATCGTCTCTTCTAATGATAGCTCTTCTTCAGGCATTGGTTTAGAGCCAATCAGTTCCGTTAGGTCATTTGTTGTCCAAATCCAGTCGTCTGCTTGACCTGAAAGGTGTTCAACTTGACCCACGAGAAGTTCATGAATACCTCGTTCACCAAAATTACCTGTTTCATCAAGTTGTTTTAGTTCAGCAAACTGAAGGCTTAGCATTTCCGTTAGACTATGTTCTAAGTCTGCGTTGGCTAGCTGAGATACATTGTGAGGTGAGGTGGTAAGATGTCGAGCAAGTTCCTGAATATACAGGTGATCTTGAGTTTGAATTTCGTGGTAAAGTTTTACGCCATCTTTACGGATAAGCGTGATAAGTTTTCCTAGTGCGAGTGTATTGGCTTCTGCTAGATACTGATTTCGTTCTTCGTGAGGAAATTTATTCAGAAGCTCAGGCTTTTGAATTTTAATCTGTTCTGAAAAATATTGTACTAAATCAAAAGCCATATACTTACTCCATTTTATTAATCTAATAGTCTGAGACTTGGTTTTTTCTTAGATGCTTCAGGTTTTTCTTCATGCTCTGATTTTAAAGCATTTTGCTCATTTTGGGTATGACCCTCATATTCAGATGGGTCGAAGAACAAACCTTGTCCATTTTCACGGGCATAAATGCCAATCACAGCATTAAGGGGGACATAAATATCACTAGATACTCCACCAAAACGTGCAGAGAAGGTAATCGCATCGTTGCTCATATGTAGCGCATGCACGGCATGCGGGACGATGTTTAAGACAATCTGCCCATCTTGAATAAACTGCTCGGGTACCATAGTATTCGGTTGCGTTGCATCGACCAATAAATGTGGTGTCAGCTGATTATCACAAATCCATTCATATATGGCGCGAGCTAAATATGGACGAGTCGGCGTAAGGTTTAATTCTTGATCAGACATAATATTCTCTACGGCTGTTTAAATTCAGATTGATAATGGTTTTTCTCCTGCAAAGTTAAAGACTTTAAAAATGCAGGACGACTAAAAATACGTTGGCAATATAAATAAATTGGGCGACATTGCTGTTTGGGTAAATGCACACCCATACTGTTTAAGCGCAGAAAGATAGGCGCGAGCATGCAATCTAAAATGCTAAAGCTTTCCGACATAAAATAGGGGAAATGCTGAAACAATGGTGTTAGGGAAATGAGTGTATCTTTCAGTTTTTTTTGTGCGTTCAGTTTTGCTTGTGCATCGAGTGTATCTGGATGGCGCAGCATCATATCGGCAAGCTTTAACCAATCTTGTTCAAATCGCCAAATATACTGACGCTGTTCCGCACGAGGCATAGGCGCGTCGGCATAGAGCTTGTTTTGACGATAACGATCGTCTAAATACTCGGAAATGATATTGGCATTAAATAGTTTTAAATCATTTTCAATCAACATGGGCAGTTGATTATAAGGATTTAAGCTGGCGAGATCTTCATCATCTGCATCACTTAAAACCAAATGGTATTTAATTTGCTTCTCTGCAAGTACATAACGAATCCAGTGGGAGCGAAAATCATCTGCATGGCTATACAGCGTAATTCCTTGAAGCGGAGTAGTTTCGACAGACATATTTCAAGAAACTAGGTGAAGTGAATCGGTTAGAATACTAAAAATAGCCAATAAAATCATCTTAACTTTAATATGCTTATACAATCGAACAACTTGGAACAAATCAAAAATAAGGATAAAACTATGCAACTTATGCTCAGAATCACTCAATTGATCGCAGTGATTGTATTAATGACTTCTATCTCAAATAGTTATGCTCAAAATCAAGATATAGCCGAATCAGTAGATGTAGTGCCGCAGACTGCTGAATATGCCGCTTGTATTACTGATGAAACCTGTGATGTCGCTACCTCTGTATCTGAGGATGAGATGTATGGCGGTATTCAGCAAGAATATAAGGTAAAAGGCTGTAAGGTCACTGTTTATAATGATGGAGCTGTGAAAATGGTCGATGAGCAAACGGATGAGCCGTGTAATGCACCACTTCCTAAAGATCATCAATTTTTAAAATAAGCTGAAATATGTAACTAGAGGGATATCATACGAATAAAGCAGAAAGCATGGGTTTTAAAGTTGAAAATGACGCATAAAAAAAGCCTTGGATAAACCAAGG
>NZ_DKIK01000140.1:59660-103332 GCF_002454215.1 Acinetobacter sp. UBA6720 | reverse complement strand
GCTTACCTGCTGGCTTAGTTGAGGTCATCGTTGATGCAGACATTCAAACTATACAAGGTGCAATGTATAGTGACAGTCAAGACCTAGAACAATTGATTGGACGTAAAACTACGAACATTCAAGATGCGATCAAAGCTGCACTTTAAGCCACCCTTTTGATTTTCACATGAAAACACCGCCAATGATTGGTGGTGTTTTCTTTATGGATGAATATTCTTCACAGGTAGTGTCATATTCATCTCCAAGTTCGCTGTCGTACTCCGCTCCGTGTTATACATGGTGGCATTGAAGCTTGCTATTTTTCGCATAGTCATTGGGTCATTCAAATTAAGCTGTGGCGCAAACTGATGCAACACATGCAGTCGTACTTGCTCATTGAACTCAAAATAAACCAAGCCATTAAACATAATTTTGATCGGAATCTGATAGTCTTGCTTTAAATGAAATGGCACAGCTAGTTTAATCGGAATATCCAAAGTGAGTGGAAACTTAGGCAACAGTTTATTCTGATAAATTAAATCCGTATTGGTCTCCAACGGCATGTTTTGATCAATAAGCACCTCGGTTTGATAATCAACCGATACAGAAACAGGTACTTCTACTTCGAACTCCAAATTTGCCAAATATTTTCCATGTAAAGGCAAATTAATTTTTTGATCAATTTTCAGTTGCGTATCTAAAGTTCCAACAGATTGAGTTTCTAAATAATTACCGACTTGTATTTTTGTCGGTAAAGAGTCTGACAGTTGAATTTGTGCTTCATTTGCAGACACTTGCATACTGGCTTGAATATTCAGGTACAACCAAAACAGCGCACCCACCAAAATGACAACGCACATAAAACTCAAGACAAGCCGCTTCGCAGACTGAAATATCCACATACTCCCTCCTATGGCTTCACGTGTTCTTGAGATAGAGGTTTTTCACGCAGTAATTGCAAACTGTTGAGTGGAATCTTCAACTCCCCCTGCTTAATTTCAATTGGCAATGTATTTTGCACATCCACCGAAGCTTTCAATGCCGTTTTAATAGGAACGTTTAAATGCCCTTGTATTGGAATATTGGTCTTAACCACTGTATTTACTGGAATATGTAGATTTTCTTTCAGTACAGTTTTTACAGGTGCATCAAATTTGAGGTGTACTTGCTGTTCCAGTGGCACATCAATATGAATTGGAACATCCAGCTGAATAGGAATATTGCCTTTTAAAGGCAAAGTTACATCTCGTCCCATGACTTTTACCTGCACCTTGGTATCCACAGGCATACTCTGATTAATTTTCAAGATTTCACGCACTGGAATGCTGGTTTTGATCGGGACTTGATTATCAAAATACACACGTGGTGTCAGAGTTTGGGTCAGTGGAATATTCAGGTTTTCTCGGATCGGAATTTCAGCATTCACACGCCCTGTCACATCCACATCTAAAGCGTCATGAATTTTGACCTCAGCTTGTAAAGGCTCTTGTAGATCAATACTGACTTTTTGATTTTCTAAGGGAATATAGATATTAAAGTGTTTAAACATCCAAATAGCGATGAATACACCACACATGGTTGCTAACACAATAAATACCAATCCACTGAGCAGGTGTTTCACTTGCAAAGTCAAATTCCTTTTTTTATTTTGATTCTTCATCTGACAAGTCTAATCCTTTTGTCAGCCCAGTCTGTTTACAGGTCATCCCAACCTGACTCGATAAATATATAAATGTCTATTTCGATAAAAACGTTCCAATTATTCTAAGTAAATAAGTCAGAATTAAGCATTGGCAACTCTTACCATGAAATTCAATACTTATGCCAATCCTGACATATATGTACAAACTTTATAAATCAGCAAGTAAAAAAAAGAGCCTCATATGAGGCTCTTTTTGATCACTACTACAAATTATGCATTTGTTTCAGTAGGAATTTTAGGATAGCTTACGCCACCCATTTGCTCTGCAATACGTAATACTTGGCAGCTATAACCTACTTCGTTATCGTACCAAACATACGCAGTTAAACGGTTGCCCGAAGTAATGGTTGCTTGCGCATCAAATACACCAGCAGTACGCGAACCGATAAAGTCAGATGATACAACTTCAGTCGAGTTGGTATAACCGATCTGACCTTGAAGGCTTGAGCTGATTGAGATTTTACGAATGTATTCGTTCACTTCATCACGATCAACTTCTTTGTCTAAAGTTAAATTTAGAATCGCAAGTGAAACGTTTGGTGTTGGAACACGTACAGAGTTACCTGTCAGTTTACCTTGCAGTGCTGGAAGTGCTTTAGCAACCGCTTTAGCCGCACCAGTTTCAGTAATTACCATGTTCAATGTTGCAGCACGACCACGGCGGTCTGCTTTATGGTAGTTGTCAATTAAGTTCTGGTCATTTGTGAATGAGTGAACTGTTTCAACGTGACCATTCAACACTGTGTATTTGTCATGTAGTACTTTAAGTGTTGGTGTAATCGCGTTTGTAGTACAACTTGCAGCTGAGATGATTTTGTCTTCATCAAGAATGTCTGCTTGGTTCACACCAAATACCACGTTCTTCATGTCACCTTTACCAGGTGCAGTTAGAATTACACGTGCAGCACCAGGACATTTAAGGTGTTGAGCAAGACCTTCTGCATCACGCCATTTACCCGTGTTGTCAATCACAAGCGCATTGCTGATGCCATAATCAGTGTAGTCAACTTCAGATGGGTTAGAGGCATAAATCACTTTGATGAATTGACCATTTGCAATAATTGCTTCGTTTTCTTCATCAACAGAAATCGTACCAGAGAAAGGACCATGGATTGAGTCACGGCGTAATAAAGACGCACGTTTTTCTAAATCACCATCAGAAGACTTACGAACCACAATCGCTTTTAAGTTTAAGCCACGTCCAAGGCCAGACTGACCAATCATTAAACGCGCAAGAATACGACCAATACGACCAAAACCGTAAAGTACAACGTCACGGCCTTCTACAGAAGTTGGGCGACCTTCTACAGACTTAACTGCTGCTGCAACAAATGCATCAACATCGCCACCTTGCTCTTTGAAAGCAACAGCTAATTTGCCTAGATCAATTTCAGCAGTACCAATATTTTCAATTTTAGCGAGCGCTTCAAGAATTGGGAATGTATGCACAACTGAAAGCTCAACGTCCATCATACGTGTGAAACGGTGTGCTTTTAAAATTTGAATTACTGAACGGTTAACTAAAGAACGTCCAAACACTGAAACTACAATATTTTTTTCACGGTAAAGCTGACCGATCAAAGCGATCATTTGTTCTGCGATTTCTTCACGGTTTTTCCAGCGACCTTGGTGTTCTGCGTGTAGGGCGATGATAGTCTCTTTGCTCACAGATACGTCCTCTAATTAATTTAATCTAAGCATAAATTTCAAAACCCAACAATTGTAAAGGATTTAGTGCCAAGTTTGAATCGAAAGCTGTAAATGCATGATGTTTTTTATCGTATATTCATTATTAATTTCAGAAATGATTGAATTTAGTCCAATGATTTTTCAGTAGAAAAATCTAAAACTAATTTTTTTAAATAAAAAATAAACAGTTACACAAATGATGTTTTATCAAACAGTCAACTATTCTTAAAGAGCAATAGACAAATAAGAGACTTGGTCATCGTCCAAATTCCAGCACAATAGCAACATCAAACATGATCAGATCAGTCTGGATGCTGCTGTTTTTCAAAATGCTCAATATTTCGCTCGAGTTGTTTTTTATTTTGCTGTTGTTTATATAAATGCAGAGTGCCTTCAATAATCAGCAACAAAACAGCAAACCAGATAGGAATATAGGTGAACCACTCACCCGCCTCAACACGCTCACCCATCGTAATGGATGCACCAGCTAACAGCACTGGTTCTAAATAACTCAGCAAACCAAAAATCACAAAAGGTAAATAACGACTTGCTAAAATATAACTTCCCAAGCCCATCGCACTTAGAAAACCTAAACCAATGACAGCAAGAATAAGATGCGGAAACTGCTGCATCAACATTAAACTATCACTATGTACAAATCCTAAATAAAATGCGACAGGGAGAATTAAACACAGATCCCACCAGAAGCCCCCCAAATGATCTGTTTTACAGACACGGCGCAAGAAGAAATACAAAGGATAAGCCACAGCAACATAGACTGTTTCCCATGCCATACTGCCAATACGCCAAATTTCATGTCCAACCCCAAGCACAGCAAAAGCGACTGCAACCATTTGCCAGCGGGATAGCTTTTCCTTGTAAAGGATGCAACCAACCAATACCATGACCAAAGGCAGTAAAAAATAGCCGAGGGACACTTGTAAGCCACGACCATTCATCGGCCCCCATAAAAACAGCCATAGTTGGGTTGTACATAAAAACGAACTGAATAATAACCATGCAATCATCCATGGTTGTTTAAAAATACGCTTAAATAACTCGATGATCAGTTTTAAATCACCACTCCACCACATAAATGCCGTTAAAAAAGGAAGTGTGGCAAACATACGCCAAGCAAAGGTTTGCTCACTATCTAAAGGTTTTAGAAAAAAGGTATAAAAATATAACACCCCAAAAGTAACGGATGCTAAAACTGATAATGCAACACCTTTATACATCCTTCACTCCATATACATTGTGGGCAACTTTAAATTCGACCAATTATAAAGCTTTCATCCAAATAAAGCTTTATTATTCAAGTTTTAATAGGCTTAAAATAATGCCTAGAAATAAAAAAGCCATGCTTCCGCATGGCTTAGACAATACTATCAATTTTACTTTGGCAACTGTTTGGTATGGATTAAATCATTTAAGTCGTAGCCTACCGACTTAGCATATTCCAAGTATTCATTAATAACTTTAGGATCTGCTTGCGGTGTACGAGAAAGCACCCACATATATTTGCGGCGTGGCTCACCTACAAGCACTGTTTGATAGTCATCATCAATTTTTAAAATCCAATAATCCCCACGCGCCACAGGCAACCACCGCACAGCCTCAGGTAAAAAACTCACTTTCAACTTACTGTTAAAAGGTGGGTTTTGTACAAATGCCTCACCTATCGACTGCATCAGCTTGCCATCTTGAGCATAACAGCGGTTATCGACACTGACATTGCCATTTTCATTGAGTGTATAAATCGCTGAGACATTAGTTCCGCATTTATTTTGGAAGTACATAGGCTTACGCGCTATTTCATACCATACCCCCAAATAACGATCCAATTCGATCTTATCCACCACAGCTAAAGGCTTACTTTGAGCATAAGCCATGGTTGCCATACCTAAGCCCACCAGAACAGCACCACCTACAGCAATTTTGGCAAGGGTAAAACCCGCCTTGGGAAGATTTGCAGACATAAACTGTACCTTTAATATTTCAGAATTTATGATCTAAAAATAAACATCTCTTTAAAAAATAATGCTTTCTGCCCAAATTACTGTAGCGTTATGTAAATATAGACTAAGCCAAAAGCTGCGATTTTAAACGCAAAATTTCATCGCGTAGTCGCGCAGCTTGCTCAAACTGTAACTCTTTAGAGGCTTTGAGCATTTCTTTTTCCAACTTGCTTAAGTGTTTCGCAAGAAGTTTTGGATCAGACAATAAATGCTGTTCGTCTGCACTGAGTGTCTGATGTTGATCGGCAATATTGCTCTCAACTTGCTCATCCGTCAGTACTTCACCTGTATCAATATCCTTTTTATTTTGTCGAATGGTACTACGTGGAATAATGCCATGCAGTTGATTAAACGCCATTTGTTTTTGACGACGACGTTCCGTTTCATCAATGGCTTTTTGCATAGAGTCGGTGATACGGTCTGCATATAAAATAGCCTTACCTTTTACATTACGGGCTGCCCGACCAATGGTTTGAATCAAAGACCGTTCAGAACGTAAAAAGCCTTCTTTATCAGCATCCAAGATAGCGACCAAAGAGACTTCTGGCATGTCCAAGCCTTCACGTAGTAAGTTAATCCCGACAAGCACATCGTAGACACCTGAACGTAAGTCATGAATGATTTTCACTCGCTCAACAGTGTCAATATCTGAGTGTAGATAAGCCACCTTCACTCCATATTCTTTCAAATACGAGCTTAGATCCTCTGCCATACGTTTGGTTAAAGTCGTCACTAACACACGCTCATCGAGATCTTTACGGATATTGATCTCAGACAACACATCATCCACTTGAGTCAGTACTGGACGCACTTCAATTTCGGGGTCAATCAGACCTGTAGGACGAACCACCTGTTCAGCCACCTGTTCGGCTTTTTCAAGCTCGTATTTGGCTGGTGTTGCACTGACATAAATCGTTGCTGGGGTAATCCGTTCCCACTCTTCAAACTGCATTGGGCGGTTATCTAAAGCACTAGGAAGACGGAAACCATAATTCACCAAGTTTTCTTTACGCGAACGGTCACCTTTATACATCGCGCCAATTTGCGGTACAGTCACATGCGACTCATCAATAATCAGTAAGGCGTCATCAGGGACATAATCGAACAAAGTTGGTGGTGCTTCACCCGCAGGCCGTCCTGACAAATGCCGTGAATAGTTTTCAATACCGTTGGTATAGCCCAACTGCTGCATCATTTCCAAGTCATAGCGGGTGCGTTGCTCAATTCGCTGTGCTTCAAGCAATTTGTCATGGGCACGAAAGAAACCTAAACGCTCTTTTAATTCTTCACGAATCGTGCCGATGGCGCGTTCTAAATTATCTTTCGGTGTTACATAGTGGCTTTTTGGATAAATAGTTACACGCGGAACTTTACGTACCAGTTTGCCTGTCAGCGGGTCAAACCAGCGAATCGAATCCACTTCATCATCAAACAACTCAATCCGAATTGCATGTTGATCTGATTCCGCTGGGAAAATATCAATAATTTCACCGCGGATACGATAAGTACCACGTAAAAACTCAAGTTCATTGCGACTATATTGCATTTCCACCAAACGACGGATGATATCATCACGTGCAATACGGTCTCCCTGCACAATATGTAGCAACATGCTCATATAGGCATTGGGGTCACCCAAACCATAAATAGCAGAAACTGAAGCAACAATAATTGCGTCGCGACGTTCTAAGAGCGACCGTGTTGCAGATAAACGCATTTGGTCAATGTGGTCATTGATCGCTGAATCTTTTTCAATAAATGTATCTGAAGATGGCACATAGGCTTCAGGTTGGTAATAATCATAATAACTAACAAAATATTCGACAGCATTGTTCGGAAAGAAAGATTTGAACTCACCATAAAGCTGTGCAGCTAAGGTTTTATTATGTGCCATAACAATAGTCGGACGTTGCGTCCGCGCAATCACGTTGGCCATGGTATAGGTTTTACCTGAACCCGTAACTCCAAGTAATAACTGGTCGTGATAGCCCTTTTCTATTCCAGCAACAAGCTTTTCAATAGCTTGCGGCTGATCACCTGCGGGTTGGTAATTGGTGACTAAATCAAAAGGTTGTTTCTCACTCACAGACATATCCCAAGATTTGCTTCTTCAACCAACTATTTTAACAGATTCAATCCCGAGCAAATCTTGCTTTTAAATTTTTAATGTAATTTACTGAAAATATTACAAAGATTTTTCACTTGACCCTCCTCAGTTTCAAGGGCAACATGAAGTGAAGAAGAGCGAAAAATCAGAGCCTATGACTTACCAATATCATGACGAAAGCATCGTCAAAAACTTAGATGAACAGACTGTATTTGTTTTTGGTAGTAACATGGCAGGCCAACATGCAGATGGTGCTGCACGTACCGCACTCGAACATTTTGGGGCGATGAAAGGTGTTGGACGTGGTTGGTCGGGGCAAAGTTATGCCATTCCTACCATGAACGAACACTTACAACAAATGCCGCTCTCACAAATTCAACACTATATTGATGATTTTAAAATCTATACCAAAAATCATCCGAAAATGACTTATTTTCTCACCTCTATCGGCTGTGGTATTGCAGGTTATAAAGTCGAAGAAATTGCCCCCATGTTTAAAGGCATTTCGCATAACGTTATCTTTCCTGCATCATTTCGCCCATTTGTAGAAAGAACACTGCCTCGTCTAAACAAAAAGTTTCTGCATACCATTTTTAACGATGCTGTGATTTTCAGTACCCAAAATGACGACATGCTGGTTCAGCATCTGGCTCTAACTGATAATGAAAAAAGCTTAGCCAAAATTATTCTAAATACTCGGATGTATCCAACGGACAGTAATGGACGTGATCGTGCTTTTGAAATTGAAGATATTTTGCATGTTCTGTCTGGCAAAATATTTGACTTTGAATCAAATGCAGAAGGTTCCATGCTCTTTGGCGGTGTCATTTTAGCGTTGCTTGAACTTTATAATATTAATGAGCAAGACTTTATCGAAGTATGGCAAGGTACTCGAGAAATATCACCGCCTAAACCTGAACACCGTGCACGTAAAACGACACGCTAAATACAAGAATATATCTATTGCAGATTGGAGACTTGATTGGAGCTATCATAGCTCAACAAGAATTCAATCTAGCAAATTTAATGCCAACTAAATCACAAAATGAATTATAAATCTTTTATTTACCTCACGATTTCAAAAAGAAAAAATAGACTCTATACTACGCTCACTTAAAAATAATTAAGAGCAAAAAAATGGAGATTCTGGATTCTTCAGTTTTCGATTTGTCCCCAATAGCAATGTGGTTAGAAGATTTTAGTGAAGTAAAGCAGCAATTTGAAATCTGGCGACAGCAAGGTGTTGAGAATCTACAAGAGTTTTTACAAGAGGACGAAGCTCGTGTTTTCCTTTGTGCACGTAAAATTAAAATTTTAAAAGTAAATCCCAAAACACTGGAACTATTTGAAGCAGATAATCTGGAGCATCTGCAACAGAATCTAGATCTTATTTTCAAACAAGACATGGCCAAAACGCATATTCAAGAGCTATCGAGTCTATG
Source organism: Acinetobacter sp. UBA6720 (assembly GCF_002454215.1). Classification (NCBI taxonomy): domain Bacteria; kingdom Pseudomonadati; phylum Pseudomonadota; class Gammaproteobacteria; order Moraxellales; family Moraxellaceae; genus Acinetobacter; species Acinetobacter sp. UBA6720. Next base: position 94,395 of record NZ_DKIK01000140.1, on the reverse strand, counting down.
GAATGGTCATAATGAATTCATCAGCACAACAGTGAATTACACAATTAAAGGTACCCGATTAGATATTCAGTTACGTGGTACTGTTATACCAGGCTATGAACATGATCTATCTCGTTTACTCATCACCACAGAAGACATCACCTCATATAAAACAGCCTGTCGATTAGAAGAAAAAAACCGACAGTTAGCCGAATCACGTTTTCATTTCTCACCAACCTCACTCTGGGTTGAAGATTTTAGCCGTATCAAAGCTCGGTTAGACCAAGTCCGTCATTTAGGTATAGATGACTTTAAAACCTTTTTAGATGTGCATCATGATTTTATTATGCAGTGTATTCAAGACATTATTATTATTGATGTCAATCAAGCAACCTTAGATTTGTTTGGTGCTGCGGATAAGAATACTTTACTGAAAAATACCCATAAAATTTTTGCTAAAGAAATGGTGCAAACCTTTAGAGAGCAGTTAATTGAATTATGGAATGGCAATATTCACCATCAGCGTGAAGCCGTAAATTATGCTCTTGATGGCAGTATCCGCCATGTTTTACTGCAATTTACCGTATTCCCAGATTATCGAGATGACTGGAGTATGGTACAAGTTGCTTTGACCGATATAACTGCACGCAAAAAGGCGGAGAACTATTTAGAATACCTAGGCAGACATGATGTTTTAACTAAACTCTACAATCGCTCTTTCTACACTGAAGAAGTGAATCGTTTAGAACGTAGTCCCATCCGACCTGTATCATGTATTTTTCTCGATATGAATGGTCTAAAAGAAGCGAATGATAACTTTGGACATGATGTAGGCGATGGTTTATTACGTCGTGTAGGAAGTATTTTAAATCAGCTTATACAAAACACGCTTTATTCTGCATCCCGTATTGGTGGGGATGAATTGGTGATTCTAATGTCAGGTGCTGATGAAGCTGCTCTACATAACTGCCTACATAGTTTGCATGAACTTATTCATGTCGATAATCAATTCTATTCTAGCCAACCGATTAGTCTGTCTATCGGATCCGCTACCGTCAGAGAGAATGAACGGATTGAGGATATGTTGAAACGCGCAGATCAGCTGATGTACCAACAGAAGAATCAATACTATGCAGACAATGAACGTCGCGCACGTTAATTTTAATCCACCCAACTCTTAAAAAATCTTTGTTTCTCATACATTCCCTAAGCCTTATGTAGGAGTTTAAAATTAAACTCCTACATTTTTGATTCACTCGCGTGAAAATGTATAAAAATAATTTTAATCTCCTCACTTAACGCATATTCTTTAAGACCCAATACCCTTGCCATGCACCACCTTGATGCTCCCCCCATTCTATTCAATTCTAAATGTACAAAAATGGGCATGTTTTCTTTCACTTGCACCAAATACGCTCAAAACACGATGAGATACATACAGTTAGACCAGAAATACTCCCCCCGACTAACAGCCCCTACCCGCCAAATCAAATGCATATATTCACCGTAAACCTATAAGTAGCCTACTACAGTAAAAATAAGATTTTGAATTTCTATCCTTGGTTTTACATTTGGCATCTATATTGCTATTCGAGGACGCTCGAATCACAATAAAATCTGGGAAATGAATGAAAAAGATATTATTAAACAAGGCTTTTTTTATACCCTGCTTGCTTGGTCTCAGTTTTTTACTGGGGGGGTGCCAAAAAGAACCTGATCAAGAGACAGCTGCTCAACCTTTAGCTGTTGAAAAAACCAGATTAACCATTGGCTTTGTAAAATTAACCGATATGGCTCCCCTTGCAATTGCCGTTGAAAAGGGATTTTTTAAAGATGAAGGGCTCGAAGTCAAACTTGAAGCACAACCGAGTTGGACTGAACTTTACAAACATGTGCAGAGTGGTGAGCTCGATGCTGCTCATATGCTTGCAGCAATGCCTATAGCATCAATAATAGATACATCCTCAGAAAAAACACCAATCGTTACACCATTCACCCTTTCCTACAATGGTGCCGCCATTACGGTTTCAAATAATGTTTGGAATGAGATGAAAAAAACCGTAGTTATGGAAAATAATCGACCGAAGCACCCCATTAGTGCGAGTAATTTAAAACCTGTGATTGCGGAATATAAGCAACAGCAGAAAATATTTAAATTAGGCATGACTTATCCAATGGGGACACATAACTATATGATTCGCTATTGGTTAGCTGCTGGCGGAATTCATCCGGGCACTTATGATTCTGCACATAATGACACCACAGGAAATACAGGTTCAGATGTAGATTTAACCGTTATTCCACCTCCAGAGATGGTATCAACAATGGTTGAAGGTGTGACATCAGGCTATAGCGTTGGTGAGCCGTGGAATCAGAAAGCCGTAAAAAAAGGTTTTGGTGTACCTGTCATCACCTCAGATGCCATTTGGGAAAATGGTTCAGACAAAGTCTTTGGTCTAACTAAAAAATTTACTGAACAAAATCCAACGACTACACTTAAACTGGTTAAAGCTTTAATACGTGCATCAAATTGGCTAGATGAAAATAACGGTGCAAACCGTAAAGAAGCTGCAAAAATTATTGCACAAGATAATTATCTACATGTCGATGAAGATATTATTATCAATAGTATGACTGGCGTATTTGAGTATGAACAAGGCGATGTTCGACCAGCAAAATCATTTCATACATTCTTCAAGGGACAATATGGCATTCCCTATTATTCAGATGCAGTATGGTGGCTAACACAAATGCGTCGTTGGGGACAAATCAGCACTAGTCAAACAGATCAATGGTACCTAGAAACAGCCCAAAAGGCCTATCGTCCTGATATTTATGTACAAGCTGCGCAAGCATTAATTCAAGAAGGTAAGATGCAGGATACGCAATTTCCAAGCCTAAAAAATAATGCCTTCATCAAAGCTCCTCAAACTAGCGCCCTTGACCACATTGTATTCGACGCAAAACAGCCAAATCAATTCTTGGCTGCATTTAAAATTGGCTACAAATAAATTCTATGTTTATATGTGGTTAGTAAGTATCTGATGATGATTTCTGTACCGATGATCCGTATTGGAATGCACTAACGTTTATGTCTTACTAGCCTCATGATTTCATTTGATATATTTCGTTAAGTGAATAAAAAAAGCCAACGCTACAGCATTGGCTTTTTTATTACACGTTTTTTAAACCTTAGCGTTTACCCATTGAACGGCGTGTACCACGAGGTGGCATCCACGTTCGATCTGCATATTGCTCAGGTTTTGGGCGCACCTGATTATGTGCAACATCATCAGAACTGCCTTCTACGTTCGGCATTGGGAAAGGGAGATTCACCAAAGGTTTTTTTGAAGTAGGCTGTTGCTTACTCATGACCATCACTCTCATCAAATTAGGTTTATTTTAAAGTTTTTTTCTTTGAGATGCGAGAAACTTCCACATTCTGTCAATTTTTGTATTTCGAAACCCAAAATTTAAAAAAAATTATGTTTTTTTCAAAAATTCTGCGTTTTTAAACGCCTTGCTAGAGTTTTTTGAGCTAAGATAGTGTGCTTTTTATTTTTTAATCCCCATAAGAAGGAATATGCCGTGGACGTACGTCTCTCTGATCGTGTAAATGCCATCAAACCGTCCCCAACTCTTGCTGTGACCAACAAAGCTGCTGAATTAAAAGCAGCTGGCAAGAATGTTATTGGCTTGGGCGCAGGTGAACCTGACTTTGACACCCCACAACACATCAAAGATGCAGCAATTGCAGCGATTAACAACGGTTTCACAAAATATACCGCTGTAGATGGTACGCCAGGCCTTAAAAAAGCAATCATTGCAAAATTCAAGCGCGACAATAACCTTGATTATGCAGCAAACCAGATTTTGGTTTCTTGCGGTGGCAAGCAGTCATTCTTTAACTTAGCACTTGCTTTGTTAAACAAAGGTGATGAAGTGATCATCCCTGCACCATTTTGGGTAAGCTACCCAGACATGGTAATCATCGCTGAAGGCGTTCCTGTTATTGTGAAATGTGGCGAAGAACAACGTTTCAAGATCACCCCTGCTCAACTTGAAGCAGCGATCACAGACAAAACACGCTTAGTGGTTTTAAACAGTCCATCAAACCCAACAGGCATGATCTACACTAAAGCTGAATTAGAAGCTTTGGCTGACGTGCTTCGTAAATATCCTGAAGTATATATCGCATCTGACGATATGTACGAACCAATCCGTTGGGATGATGAGTTCTACAACATCGCAACAGTTGCACCAGACCTTTATGACCGTACAATCGTGTTAAACGGTGTGTCTAAAGCGTATGCAATGACTGGCTGGCGTATTGGCTATGCAGCAGGTCCTGCTAAGCTGATTGGCGCAATGAAAAAAATCCAGTCTCAATCAACTTCAAACCCAACTTCAATTTCACAAGTTGCTGCTGAAGCTGCGTTGAATGGGCCTCAAGACGTTCTTGAGCCAATGATTGAAGCATTCAAACGCCGTCATGACTTAGTAGTTAGCGGTTTGAACGACATCAACGGTATTTCTTGCTTACCTGCTGATGGTGCATTCTATGCATATGCAAACATCCGTCCATTGATTCGTGCGAAAGGTTTAAAATCTTGCACAGAATTCTCTGAGTGGTTATTGGAAGAAACTGGTGTAGCCGTAGTTCCTGGTGATGCATTTGGCTTAGGTGGCTTCATGCGTATTTCTTACGCAACTGCTGACGAAGTGCTTGTTGATGCGCTTGCTCGTATCAAGAAAGCTGCTGATTCAATCGAAGGCGTAGATGCTGCGATTGCTTCAATTGCTGCTGAAAAATAATTTAACCCTTTAAAGTTAGATTAGAGAAACCCGCGAACTTCGCGGGTTTTTTATACAAATCTTAAGTGAATTTACTTAGTTTAGATATTTGCGATAGTACAAACAAATCAGACATAAAATTGCTGAACTTGCATAAGCAAAGGTAGCAAAAACCCAAAATGAATGGATACCCATCGAAGGGATATTTATCTCAAAAAAACTCATCGGGTGAAAAGCAAAATACCAACCGCCACCCAGCCCAACGACAAGCAACATAAAACTATAAATGAACATTGGAAGCAAAGTGACCTGCCAACAACGTAGTAAATTTACAGCGATCGCAAGCATTGCATCTGCGATGTGAAATAGACAGACCAATACAATCAGTGATGAAACCATAAATGCAACGGACTGATCTGAAGTAAATAAAACAACAAATTGCTTTTGAAATAAAAACAAGCTGAAAGACAAAATTGACGCCACCGTCAACACGATATAAACAGCTTTTTGGCTTAATTGCCAAGCTTGTTCTTGGTGACCTTCTCCAATTTTTATCGACAGTAATATGCTAAATGTTACAATCAGCGCATTAATAACATTAAACAACCAATAACCCGCCACCATCACAATTTGGTTTGCCGATAATGCAATATCCCCTAATGGAACAGCAAGCAATGAAATTGAAGTAAATGCAAAAACATCAATGAAAATAACTATACTTGCAGGGATCCCTATACGTAAAATTTTTATTAAAATGTCAAAGTTGAAAAATGGGGCTTTCCATTGAAGCCGATGGCTTTTATCCATAAGAAAAATATAGAAAGTTATAAATATAATACAATATGCTAAAAATGAAGAAATAAATGCACCATAAACACCATATGCTTTTAAGCCCCAAAGTGGGATACCAAAGATAAATACACCTGACAAAATCAACTTTGCAATTAGAAATAAAATATTGCCATAAAAAACCAGCTTAGCTTGACCACAAGTCTGTGTCACAATAAAAAAAACACGCAGTAATAATTGAACGGGTATAATAAACATGCTGATCTTTAAACAAACCAAGATCATGTCTTTTAATGTTGCATCTGCACCAAGTAAATCGACAATAGAATCAGCATGACTGAGTACACATATACCAAACAGGCCCCAAAGCAATACACTCCATATCCCTTGTTTCACGATCAAATCTATCTGATGTAACTCGCCACTCCCCTTTGCTTCGGCTAAAGTCTGCATCATGCCTTGTAAAAGCCCAAAACCAAAGATAAAAACCATACTATATAAAGATATTGCAATTGCTAAGACTGCCACATGTTTTGCACTAAAATGCGATAAATACAGCGTATCGACCAAGCCACTGACCGCAATTGTCACATTCCCTAATAATAAAGGAATAAATAAATCCCAAAATTTTTTCATTATTAAACCAAGAAGTTTCTCTAAACTTAAAGAGAAAGGTACTTATATCTACGGTATACCTTTTACTTTTGTATTTTTGTAGCACAATTAAGCAACATTTCATTTTTACTGAAACTGTATCTTGATATACAAGTTTCATGCCGAACATTTTTAGTTTTATTTAATGACACCGAACAAAATGAAAATATATCTAGCCTATTTACTAAAAATCAATTTAGTTCATTCCATTTTTACATGATATAAAATTAAAATAAGGACAATGATAGAACCTAGCCTCTATCTCAAAAGCTAAAGTCAAAATTAGTTATGGATGAATTGAAATTTACTTATGGACGTTCAGAACCGATTAAATCCGATTTATTTAAATTGGTGCAGTGAGACGACGCCGAAATCACCAAAGCAATCCCGACCAAAACAATCACTGCAGAAATGATAATTCTAAAGCTCAGTGCTTCACCTATAAACAATGCCCCACCCAGAATCGCTAAACACGGCACAGACAATTGCACACTACTGGCTGTCACACGGTCAATCTGCTTCACTATGGCATACCACAGCACATAAGCTCCACTCGATGCTAGACCACCAGACAGCACTGCTAAAATTACACCTTGTGGCTTGATAAAAGTTTGCGTGAAAAATGCTAAATAAACCAGCAATACAAAAGGAATCGCCAGTACAAAATTTGCCAAGCTACTTGCTAGTGGGTTATGCATATTTTTACCTGCAATACTATACATCGCCCATCCCATACCTGAAAGTACCATCATCGTGGCATAGCCCAAATGAGGTGCTGAAGCCCCAGGCAACAACAAAATGAGAATACCTAAAAGTGCAATCGCTAGACCAAGACCACAACGCAGATTGATCTTTTCACCATGATACAATCCATAAGCGACCATACTGAGCTGAACCGTACCAAAGAGGAGCAGCGCTCCCACACCTGCATCAATATGCAAATAAGCAAGTGAAAAAGCAACGATGTATAAAGCGAGCAAGAATCCGTTTTTTATGTTCCATTCTATTTTCGCCTTATGTGTAGAAAACCTATAAAGTACCCATAATACTGCGGCACCACTACACACCCGAATCAGGCTAAAACTCATAGGATCAATCTGCTGATCAGCCAAAGCTAAACGACACAGTACAGAATTCGCAGCAAAGGCCAACATCGCTACACAAATTTTAAGCAGCATGTTTGAGCATCCTTATTCAACAGCTTACTTTAGATATATCTAATATAATTTATTAAATCTATAGTGATTTTCTCATTCAACTTATCAGGAATATTGATGTAAATTTCAAGCTCTATACAACCGACAACTATCTTTCTTTTTCATTTGGGGAAAATAAGGCAATAACATCTGCTTCCGTGAGCTGTTCTGTAGAATACTTAAATTGGTAAAAGTCAGGTTTGTTATCAATATAAATCTCCGTACTAAGCTTTAAGTCTTTCGGCTGCTCGTCCATAGCAAATACATTGATATTACAATAGCTCCCATCTTGAGTACGCCAAAAAAGTGACGTGCCACATTCGCTACAAAAACCACGCTCTCCCCATTCAGACGACTGAAACAGCTTTAAATATGATTGGTCTTGGAATGTTAAACTACTTGGTTCGACGTCAATGCTCATGAGTACACCACTCGACTGTTGACGACACATCGAACAATGACAAGCATGTACATCATGATTTTTAAGCTCAGCTTGGAATTTGGTTTTACCGCATAAGCAAGATACATTCATTATTATTTCCTTGATTATTAAAATACGATGTCAATCGGCATCAAAATATTGTTTATTCCATATATAAATCAAAAGTGTTCCGATGCCTAAAACTTATGCATTATTTTTGAAACAATTAGCTTCTTTAATTCACTGATTCATAAAACTCGATAGACCATCATCTGCAAATTCAGGAATATAATGCCCCTGAAGCTCAACCATCTCTCTTAGCAATCTCAATATAAGGGATTTCTATAAGTTTTTACTGATCAGCTCACAATCTAATATTGACCTAATGATTAAATTTTGATTAATTTCCTATTAAGTCCCAAAAAGGAACTTAATAATACAAAGGAAGCTATAATGAACCCTAAAGAAATGACTGGACTACAACTTCTACAAGCTATGTGTACTGGAAATATTCCACCCGCGAGCATTAGTGAAACCATTCCCATGCAGCCTTATGAAGTGTCAGAAGGGAAAATTAGCTTTAAAGCAAAAGCGGATCATCGTCATTTAAATCCACTAGGTGGCGTGCATGGTGGATTTGCTGCAACAGTGCTCGACTCAGTTACAGGTTGTGCTGTACATAGCATGCTTGAAGCTGGCGTAGGTTATGGCACAATTGATCTGAATATTAAAATGTGTCGTCCAATTCCAAAAGATAAAGAGTTACTTGCTATTGGCAACGTCATTAACATCAGTAAAAACCTAGGCATTTCAGAAGGTCAAATTGTCGATGAAGATGGCAAACTATATGCACATGCCACTGCCACTTGTATGATTATTCGCCCATAACAACCAAAGGCACTGATAACTCAGTGCCTTTTTGTTCAATCAAATCAATCCCTGTCTGCTAGATCGCTGTTTTAAAAGAATTGTTCGTATATGGTCTCTCTGCTTCAGGACGTTGTGCACCTTTAAAAATACAATAATACTTAAATGCACTATCCAAACTTACGTCTAAACTTTTCCCTTCAGAGACAGACCACACTTTAGAACGATTACTTCCAGACAATGCACTACCTGAGAGTTGGTATAGATATAAATCATGTTCACGTTGAAAGGACTTTTTAACACTACGCTCGGTCTGCACAGACAATAACTGACATGAACTGCTAATTAACCAGCGTTCACTAAACCAAAGCTGTAGTAAGTCACCTAAATACAAATCGGTGCGACCTACGGGCCAAACATCAATATACGCAGATTCTACAGCCGTATAATACTGTTCAGGGTCTGAAATGATCGAAAGATACTGGTTTTGATAATCAGAAAGATGATTGAAAAGATCGGAAATTGTCAGCGTATTCATTCGCTTTCTCCTGTTTAGCCATTTTAGTGCTGGCAAGTTGGTGATAAATCCACACTGTTTAAGTTTTAATTAAACGCTCTGTTGTTGAATTCAGACTATCAATGCCATTTCAACATTGCAAGTAATTCGCTACGATTTTTTTTGAAAATATTTTTTTTGTTCAAATTAGAAGCATCCGAAACAAAAATGACAGCAACATGACATTTTAGACTTGACCCACTATAAAATGTCCTTATAATCGCATGCAGATTCTCCAATAGCTCAGTCGGTAGAGCGACGGACTGTTAATCCGCAGGTCCCTGGTTCGAGCCCAGGTTGGAGAGCCAAATTCAAGAAAGCCCACGCAATATGACGTGGGCTTTTTTTTGCCCAAATATCAGCATCACCATACTTGCCTGATTATAAGTTCAACTCTGCTTTCAGCCCCTTGCAAAAGCAATCTCTGTATTTTTTCCAATTTTGATCTACATTTGTAACAGATCAAAAAACAAGCTTTCTAAAATCCAAAACACAATGTAACATATGTTACATATAAAAATTAAGATAGCTAAGCATGAGCGACTTACCTTTAAAGAAATACCGAAATAAAAGCCAACAGGCCTTAGTCAGTGAACAAGACCGTTCAAATTCACAGGTCATTTATGAGGCTTTATTCGAGCTGTTGCTCAGTCAAGGCTATGCAAATATTTCCCTACAGCAACTATCAAAATTGACAGGGATTAGTCGCACAACACTGTACCGAAGATGGTCATCCCTTGATGATTTAATTGTGGATGCTATTGCAAATAAAATCCAAGATTCCATTGAGATACCGCAAGAATTAGCACCAATAGATGCCTTTAAAATCATGTTGCAGCAACTTGCAATGTTTTTACAATCCCCACTTGGTCACTCATTCTTGCAAGCATCATTAAACATTAAGGATGAAATCAGTATTCGTAAGCGTCAAGATTTATGGCATGCACGTTACCAACTCATTGCCCAAAGTTTTCAGAGATTACTCCCTGAAAACCAGCAACAACAAAATATTCATGACATCATCAGCATGACGCTAGGAAGTTTTTACTTTCAAATTTTTATTGAAAATAAAAAAGTTGATGATTCTTTTATTAATGCCGTTTTAAGAAACAGCTTAACCCTACTCCAATCTAGATAGGTGAATCATTATGTATGTCGGACATTTAGCCATTGGTTTAGCCATTAAATCAAAATTCCCAAAAGTTCCAACCCTTCCCATCATGCTCGGTGTGGGTTTTCTCGATATCATTGATGGTTTACTCATCATGTTGGGTCTAAATCATGTCACACCAAATCTGCAAGCAGGTCCCTACTTATTCTTTGATTTAACGTTTATTAACTGGGATCATTCCCTAGTTATGGCTGTGATCCTCTCTATCGTTTGGGCTTTATTTTTTAGGAAAGACAAACGTGTTGCGCTCATCGCAGGGTTCGCTTGTTTCTCGCATTGGCTTGCCGATTGGCCTATGCACAATATGGATTTAGCACTGTATCCATATTCTGCTGAGCACATGGGTTATGGGGAAAATGGGGTACTGGTTCATGGATTTTTGAGGGTCTGTTTAGCATTGCACTCATTTTTTATGCATGGAGAAACTTTGGCAGAGAACATATTTCCATCTTATGGCCAACTGTCTTGTTGGTTATCAGCTTTTTTCAACTTTCTCCATGGCTATCGCCAATGAAACACGCAGCAACCCTACAAGAGCCTGCGGCCTCTCTCGTTCACGGTTTTCTAGTACTTTTAGGCTTTCTGGTTCCAGGTTTACTCATAACATGGCTAATCAATCGAGCTGAGAAAAAAAGCCTTAACTCATAAAAAATAAAAGCCCAATCTCACTAGATTGGGCTTTTATTTGCATCGTTCAGCATGACGTAAAACGAGAGATACACTTCAAAAACCAGTAAAAGACTAAGCCACTTTGACTGGTACACCACTATGGAAACGAAACAGATCATCAGAGGTACTAATCAGCTCTTTTTCAACGTTACGAATATGATCAATACGCGCTTGAATATCCTCTTTCGGGTTTTTCAATTTACCCGTTTGTGCAACTTCTAAAGCCAAAGCCAAATAGTCTTCAAAATGACGGGATTCAGACTTTAATAAATAACGATAGTAACGGCCTAATTCTTCATCCACCATAGGTGCCAACGCATAGAAACGTTCACACGAACGCGCCTCGACAAAAGCACCAATGATTAAAATATCAATTAAAGCTTCAGGCTCATAAGTTCGTACTTCTTTACGTAAACCACCCGCATAGCGACCTGCACTTAGATTGCTCCACTCTAGCCCACGCTTTTTCATAAATTCAAGCACTTGCTCATAATGTAGCATTTCTTCACGAACCAATTGTGCAAGCTTGACTTGTAAATCGGTAAAGAAGCTATACCGAAACATCAGGTTCATCGCTGTGCCTGCTGCTTTTTTTTCACAATTCGCATGATCTTGCATCAGCACATCAAGATTATTGATAGCTTCATCCAACCAAGCTTTTGGTGTTTCACAACCCAAGAAACCAATGACGGGCTTCATGAGTTCATCATAATTGATATTCGACATATTTAAATCTTAAAACTTTAAAATTAACGTGCAGCTTTAATGACCGCTTTCATTTCACGCACCGCTTGTTCCAAACCTACAAAAATGGCATCCGCAATTAGGGAATGTCCGATGTTTAATTCGTGGATCTGTGGAATTTGCGCAATTGGAGTCACGTTTTCAAGGTTGAGTCCATGCCCAGCATTCACAACTAAGCCTTTAGATGCTGCATATTCGGCACCTTTGACAATACGTTGAAGCTCATGTTGCTGAACTTCAGGTGTTTCAGCATCAGCATAAGCACCCGTATGAATCTCAATGGTTGGCGCACCACAAGCAACCGCTGCATCAATTTGTGCAAAGTCAGCATCAATAAACAAGGACACATCACAGCCAATCTCAGACAAGGCTTGAGTTGCCGCTTTAACATCATCAAAATGGCCCACCACATCCAAGCCCCCTTCGGTCGTGACTTCTTGGCGTTTTTCAGGAACGAAACATACGTGATGCGGTTTAATTTCTTTGGCAAATGCAATCATTTCATCTGTCACTGCCAGTTCCAAATTCATACGTGTTTTTAGCGCTGGGCGCATACGACGCACGTCGTCATCTTGAATATGACGACGGTCTTCACGTAAATGCAAAGTTATCCCTTCCGCCCCTGCTTGCTCACAGATCAGTGCTGCATTGACTGGATCTGGATAAGACGTTCCACGCGCTTGTCGTAAAGTTGCCACGTGGTCAATATTTACACCAAGTAATGCAGCCATATTCATTTCCTAATTACGATTGAGTTTGAGTGTTCTGAATCCACAACTGACGACTTTTTAAGGGACGATCGCCTAACAACGAGCTAATCATTTGTCGATACAACTTGGTCAGTAATTGTAACTGTTCCAAACCAAAATCCCTACCCTTTTCATATTGGCACATGCTTAAAATTTGCTGTCCATTTAAGGTCGCTCGCGAGGTTTGCGCAGTAGGAATAAAGCCTTCATTCAACTGAAAAATATAGTTAAGCGAGGCTTGTATTTCGAGTTGATTGGCATCGGTCGAAAAATCTAAAGCATAGCCCAAATCTTCCAGCAGTTCGTGCTCAAACTGCCTTAGAATTTGTTTTAAAAATTGATTGGGATTGGCTTGCTGCGTCAATTGCTGTAACTGTGTTAGCGTATGTGCATATTGAGCAAAGCTTTGCTCCATTTGTACTTCAAGTGGACAGAGTCTGAGTAGAATTTCATTGAGATAAAAACCTGAAAAAAAAGCATCCCCAAAGAAAAAAATTGGCTGATTCACAATTTCAAGTTTTGTAAAATTTTTGAGCTCAGATTTACCCGAAGCCTGCAGACAGATCGGTTGGTATTGCGGCGGCGGGGTTTGTCTTAAAATACCATCAACCCGCCCATGCTCTTGGGTAAATAAATGCACAATATGACTACGTTCACGGTATTTTCTATGGTGAATTAAGTAACCATGCAGTACTTCATTGCGCATGAGAAATTAACTAATCTTTTTTATCTTTATCTTTCTTTTCACTGTCTTCATCATCCCCATCTGGGATAACAGCTCCAACCACTGCTGCGGTTCCTTTTACCACGCCTTTAGTGGTTTTATAAGCGATCTTTACAGGAACGGTGACGATTTTGTGGATACACCCTTGCAAAAATAACATACAAGCGATTACCGCAAACACTTTGACCATAACACCATTCCTATAAAATTCGTTTTACTTTAACTTAGATATCACTATAACCTAAGCTTTTTAATGCACGCTCATCATCAGACCAGCCGCCTTTAACCTTCACCCAAAGTGTCAGCATGATCTTCTGCTCAAACATTTTTTCCATGTCAACACGAGCATCCATCCCAATTTTCTTCAGCTTACTGCCTTTTTCACCAATCACAATGGCTTTTTGACCTGGGCGATCGACAAAAATCGTTGCATCAATATAAGTACATGCTGGTTTTGGACGACCTGTTTTTTCATTCACTGTCGCCTCTTCCGTCTTAAATGACTCAATTTGTACAGTTAAATCATAAGGTAGTTCTTCACCCAACTGACGCATAATCTTTTCACGGATAATTTCCGATGCTAAGAAACGCTCAGAACGATCGGTTAATTGATCTAATGAATATAATGGTGGTTGGAAGGGTAAATATTTTTCAATCGTATCGCGCAAATGATCTAAGTTTGCACCACGAAGAGCAGAAACAGGAACAATTTCCGCAAAATTCATCAGTTTTGCGCGCTCTTGAATCAAAGGTAATGCATGATTTTTATTTTCAAGTGTATCAATTTTATTGATCACTAAAATGACAGGCATATCTGCGGTTTTAAGTTTTTCCAAAACTAGTTCATCGTTTTGAGTCCACTTGTCTGCATCCAAAACAAACAATACCAAGTTAACATCACGTAATGCAGAAGATGCAGCACGGTTCATCATTTTATTGATGGCGCGAACTTCTTTCTTATGCATCCCTGGCGTATCCACAAACACTGCTTGAGATTTTGAGCGCGAATCAATACCCACAATCTTATGACGTGTAGTTTGTGGTTTACGGGAAGTAATTGATAATTTCTGACCCAACAAATGGTTCATCAACGTAGATTTCCCTACGTTTGGACGACCAACAATTGCAACAAAGCCACTACGAAAATCTGAAGGAATTTCGGTACCTTGTGCACTAAAAAACTGGCTAATTAAATCATTACTGTCGCTTTGCGACTCGTGATCAGCATCAATGTGATCGGAAGAATTTGACATGGCAGATTACTGCTCCAATAGTTTTAAAATATCTGCCGCTGCAGCTTGTTCAGCAAAGCGACGACTTGTACCTTCACCTTTTACAACAGGCAATCCATCGACTTTACATTCCACTTTGAAATGTTGATTCGGTGCATCACCTTGAATATCGACCACATCATAAACTGGGAGAGCTTTTTTTCGTGCCTGTAGATATTCTTGTAAACGTGATTTTGGATCTTTAAGTTGATCGGTCGGCTCGATATGGTCTAAATACGGCTCATACCATTTTAGCACAATCGGCTCTAATACCGTTAAATCACTGCAATCCACATAGATTGCACCAATAATCGACTCAACCGTATCCGCAAGAATGGACTCACGATGATGTCCACCTGACTTTAACTCACCAGTGCTTAAAATGAGCGACTGGCTGAGTTTTAAATCATTTGCAATTTTACCTAAAGCTTCCTGACGTACCAAAGTCGCACGCATACGCGTTAAGCGTCCTTCATTTTCAGTTGGATAAGCTTTATAAAGATAATTTGCAATAATCATCCCTAACAAAGAATCGCCTAGAAACTCTAGGCGCTCATAGTTGTATTTGTGGCTCACCGATCGGTGGGTCAGTGCAAGCTGAAGTAATTCAGGTTGTTTAAACTGATAACCGATACGGCTCGCTAAGCGGGCTTCACTTAGCTTGGACTGAGCTTTGATCAAAACTTTTCTCGAACTTTAATACCAAATCTATATTCAGCAAGAAGGGTTTTCTTACCTCATACTCCTTTTTCACCTGCAACCCTTCGGTATTGGTGACCTGCATAATCTCTTTAATTTTTACATCTCGAATGTTATTCATTTCCAAACGTTGAGAAAGCTTACTTTCAAACTCGGCTGGCTGCATATTTTTCGAACTATTTTGAAATAGTTCCTCAATTTGGCTATTGATCATCCGATCATCAAAATATGGAGCCCATACCGCAATCGCCACTTTCGCCATAAATGCAAACCCCATGATTGCAAATAAAATGGCGATATAAGATGCCCCTTGTTGATTCTTACGCATTTTTTATTTTTCCGAAACGATATACTAGTCAATGCTACCGTTACGGTTAAATGACGGTAGCTTAAAGCCAGGTTCCTTATGCATCCAAATGTAGAATGCACGACCTGTCAGGTTCTGTTCAGGAACCATCCCCCAAAAGCGGCTGTCAGCACTTTGATCACGATTATCCCCCATCGCAAAGTACTCACCTTCTTTTACTTTCACTTCCCAATATAAACCATTTTCAGCAGAGTATTTACCATTTTCTACAAAGTTAATATATGGTGCTTGTCGTGCAACATTCACCCCTTCTAACTCACGCATGGTAAAGGTATGCTTGCCAATCGTTTCTTTGTGATAAATAGAGGTTGGTGTATCCAAACTATCTTTTTCACGACTAAACTGGACAGGAACTTTAGCCACTTTTTGACCATTAATACTTAATTGCCCATGATCAAAAACAATATGGTCCCCTGGAATACCCACTACACGTTTAATATAGCTAATTGTTGGTTGAGGAGGATAACGGAATACAATTACATCCCCACGCTCAGGCTCCCCAACATCAATCACTTTTTTATTCACAATTGGAAGGCGCACACCATAGTCAAATTTGTTGACCAAAATGAAATCACCTGTCTCTAATGTCGGCACCATCGAATCTGAAGGAATGTTAAAAGGTTCATAAAAGAATGAACGTAAGCATAGAACGATTGCGAGGACTGGCCAAAAATCATAAGCCCAAGTAATGACAAAATTTTCATTCCCCTTGCCTTTTGTCGCTCGCTGCTTGAATACAAACTTATCAAGCAACCACACCAAAAAGAATATGAGCGTGACAGGAACAAGTATTAAATTAAAATCAAAATCCATGGGCTTATCGTCCTACCTTATTATCTTTCTACTTTCAACACAGCCAAGAACGCTTCTTGTGGAATTTCTACACTTCCCACTTGCTTCATACGTTTCTTACCTTCTTTTTGCTTCGAGAGAAGTTTCTTCTTACGAGAAACATCGCCACCATAACATTTAGCCAAGACGTTTTTACGCATCGCTTTTACAGTGGAACGAGCAATAATTTGTGCACCAATTGCAGCTTGAATCGCGACATCAAACATTTGACGTGGAATCAAATCTTTCATTTTTTCAACCAGTGCGATACCACGGTGACGCGCATCTTGACGGTGACAAATCATAGCTAAGGCATCAACTTTTTCACCGTTAATTAGAACATCAACTTTGACCAATGATGAACTTTCAAAACGGACAAAATTATAATCTAAGGATGCAAAACCACGTGAACACGACTTCAATTTATCAAAGAAGTCCATCACCACTTCCGCCATTGGAATTTCAAAGGTAATCGAAACTTGGTTCGCCATAAATTTCATGTCTTTTTGCACACCACGGCGCTCTACACACAAAGTCATGACATTACCCAAATACTCTTGCGGTACAAGGATATGGCACTCGGCAATCGGCTCGCGTAGATCTTCGACTGTTGAACCATCTGGCATTTTTGATGGGCTGTCAATATAAATCGTTTCACCATTCTTCATCACCGCTTCGTAAATCACTGTCGGTGCAGATGAAATGAGGTCTAAATCATACTCACGCTCTAAACGCTCTTGTACGATTTCCATGTGTAGCATGCCTAAGAAGCCACAACGGAAGCCAAAACCTAAAGCATCTGAGCTTTCAGGTTCAAAGAATAATGCAGAATCATTGATCTGGAGTTTATGCAAAGCTTCACGAAATGGTTCAAATTCACTTGAATCAATCGGGAACAAACCTGCATACACCTGTGGCTTTACTTTTTTAAAGCCTGGCAAAGTTTTAACTTCTGGTGTGCTTGCAAGGGTAATCGTATCACCCACTGGCGCACCAAAAATGTCTTTAATCCCTGCAATAACGAAACCAACTTCACCTGCTTCAAGGATGTCTGTTTCAGTATGCTTAGGATTGAAAATACCCACAGAAGTAATAATGTGCGTTTGACCTGTTGATTTCATCAACATCTTGTCGCCCTTACGCACACGACCTTCTTTCACACGTACCAAAGAAACCACGCCCAAATAGTTATCAAACCAAGAGTCGATAATTAAAGCTTGTAATGGCGCATCACGATCACCTACTGGTGCAGGAATGACATTGACTAATGTTTCTAAAACGCTATCAATCCCAAGCCCTGTTTTCGCCGAACAGGTTGGCGCTTCCGTCGCTTCAATACCAATAATGTCTTCAATTTCTTGAATCACACGTTCAGGCTCAGCCTGTGGCAAATCAATTTTGTTGAGTACAGGAAGAACCTCAAGACCTTGTTCAATAGCGGTATAACAGTTCGCAACCGACTGTGCTTCCACGCCTTGCGCTGCATCTACAACCAACAATGCACCTTCACAGGCAGCTAGTGAGCGTGACACTTCATATGAAAAATCGACGTGCCCCGGTGTATCAATAAAGTTCAATTGATACTCTTGCCCATTTGGATGGGTATAATACAAAGTAACCGACGCAGCCTTAATAGTAATACCGCGCTCACGCTCAAGCTCCATGGAGTCTAGTACTTGTGCTTGCATTTCACGATCTTGCAAACCACCACAGGTCTGAATAAAACGATCGGCAAGCGTCGACTTACCGTGGTCGATATGCGCAATAATCGAGAAGTTACGGATATTTTTAATATCAACAGATTTTTTAGCTTGCGCCATGGGCTACCTTGAACAAAATGAAGCGTTATGCAGACAAATTTCGATGCATAACAAAAGCCGAATAGAAATTGCGAAGGATTATAGCAGATGGTTTTTTCAAAGTATCCATAATAATACGCTTCCTTCTCACAACTCAGACGCTTTTTTACGTTTTTCGCTTCGTACTGAGCTTTTTGAATAATCCATTGAAAAATCTAGGGCATTCACATCTTTTGCAAGCGGTTGGTAAGCTTGGGTAAAACTGGGTGACATTCGTTTCGGGCGTCCCGTTTCAATTTCAACACATGCCCACTTGGTTTGTGCAACAAATAAAATACTATTGTCTTTAGGTCTATAAAACACATACTGGCGTGATGAATATAAAGCGTTTATATCGTCAAACCATGTCCGTAAGATGATTTCATCCGCTTCAAATGCAGCTTTTCGGTACTGCACATGATGCTCAACCGCAACCATGGCATGTTTTAATTCAATATACTCTTTTAAGCCCAAACCCAAAGCATCAATATGTGCTGTTGCAACATCCTGCATCCAATGCATATAAACCACATTATTCACATGGCCCAACTGGTCGATATGTTCTGCTTGTACCTGAAGGTTTAAATCAAAAATACTACTCATAACAACTCTATCTAATCCCCATTTCCTCGAAGAATGTCGCAGTGTACGCCAATCAAAGACAGCATCAAATTGCAAAAAATAAAAAACCACTCTTAGGAGTGGTTTTTACACTTATTTATTGGATACGCATACCCAAGATGGCTGGTGTACCTTGTCGAATGATTCCAACCCGAGCAACCTGACCTTTTTTCAAATCAGATACAGCCTGAACAAAATCATTAGTATCGGTAATCAACTTGTTATTAATACGAGTGACAACATCTCCAGCGGTCATACCTGCCTGTGCAGCTGCTCCACCACGCTTCACTTCTTGAATGAGAACACCACCTTTTAGCTTTAATTGAGATGATTCAACTGGCGATAAATTACGAATCGCCACACCTAGAACAGGTCCTTTTGCTTGTGCAGTTGCATCTGACTTTGCTGGTGTATCATCTGGTGCAGTGGTCAGTGTCGCTGAAATATTGCGCTTTTTATCGTCACGTAAAATCTCTAACTGTACCGTTTGATTTGGCATAGTACGGTTTAAATAATTCAATAATTCAGATGTTCGTGAAATCGGTGTACCATTGAATTTTAAAATAATATCACCTGCTTTCAATCCAGCTTTCTGAGCAGGTGAATTCGGCTGAACATTGGTAATCAGTGAACCTTCAGGTTTTGGTAAATTATAAGACTCTGCCAAATTACGGTCTAAATCTTGTAGATTGAACCCTAAATAAGAACGCGTAACTTTGCCTGTTTTCTTCAGTTGGTCAGCAATATCCATTGCAACATCAATTGGGATCGAGAAAGACAGCCCCATATACCCACCCGTACCACTGAAGATACGCGAGTTAACACCAACCACTTCACCTTGCTGGTTGAATAACGGACCACCTGAGTTCCCAGGGTTTAAAGCTACATCAGTTTGAATAAAGGGTACAGACGTTTCCCCCATCATATTACGCATCTTGGCACTGACAATACCTGCTGAGGCAGAGTAATCAAAACCAAAAGGAGAGCCAATCGCAAGCACAGGTTCGCCTACACGCAGTTGGTCAACATTACCAGCACGCAATGATGGAAAATTCGTACCATTCACCTTAAGTAAGGCCACATCGGTTCGTTCATCGCTACCCACCACGGTCGCATCCAGTTCACGGCGGTCATTAAACATAATGGTGACTTTCGATGCATCTTCTACAACGTGGTGGTTTGTCAGCAAGTAACCATCTTTACTAATAAAAAATGCGCTGCCATAAGCCGTTTTTTCTTGCGGTGCTTGCTGCTGTGGAATAATGACTTGATTGCCAAAGAAACGCTTTAAAATTTCAGGTATCTGCTGTTGCATTAACTCTTCTTGAGTCATTTTCTTTACAACATTGACACTGACTACCGCAGGGCTGACTTGCTCAACTAAATTTGAGAAATCAACAGGTGCTGCCTGTGTTTGTACGGCAGCCATTGTGCATGCAACAGCAAAAAAACCAGTGTGTATAGCGCGACTTTTCATATCAAGCATTGACCTATGTGTTTGTTATCAATTTATGTATTAGCGTTTTTAGCATAAAGTTTGTCTATCTTGGGTAATAATATGTTCTATTATGTTTGTATAAACAGATGCTTAAACTTTGCTTAAAAAACAAGTTCTTTATTTATATTTTCCATAATTTGAATAGATATTGCCCTTGCCTTTTTGTGAAAAAAGCGCTGTGATTAGCAAACTTTTTCCAAATTAGCTGACGGACATGTCTAATTTAAGCACAACGCATCATTTTGATGTGATTATTGTGGGAAGTGGCGGTGCAGGCCTGAGCTTAGCCTTATCGTTGCCTCAACATTTCAATATTGCTGTTCTTGCAAAATCAAACCTGACCGATGCAAGTACCTTCTATGCGCAAGGTGGTGTTGCTGCTGTTTTAGACGAAACGGATTCTATCGAACAGCACATTGATGACACCATGATTGCTGGTGCTCATCTTTGTGAGGTTGATGCCGTTAAACAAACAGTTGAAGGTGGTAAACCTTCTGTTGATTTTCTGCTGAAACATGGCGTGCAATTTACCCTTGATGATCAAGAACAATTGCACCTGACCCGTGAGGGTGGGCATTCACAGCGCCGTATTATTCATGCTGCCGATGCTACAGGCCGTGCCATTTCAACAACCTTAGTTGAACGTGCAATTGAAAAAGACAACATCACTATTTTTGAAAATTATATTGCGATTGATTTAATCACCTCTCAAAAATTAAGCTTAGAAGAACAGAATAATCGTGCTCTCGGTCTTTATGTACTGGATGAAAAGACTGAAAAAGTCCATACATTTTTAGCACCTTTCACTGCTTTAGCCTGTGGGGGGGCAATGAAAGCTTACTTGTATACTTCAAACCCTGACATTGCAACGGGTGACGGTATTGCCATGGCTTTTCGAGCAGGCTGCCGCGTGGCCAATATGGAATTTAACCAATTCCACCCAACCTGCCTCTATCATCCACAAGCACGCTCTTTTCTGATTACTGAAGCGATGCGCGGTGAAGGTGCTTATCTGCGTCTACCCGATGGTGAACGCTTTATGTTGCGCTTTGATGAGCGCGCTGAACTTGCACCCCGCGACATTGTGGCACGTGCCATTGACTATGAAATCAAACGCTTAGGTATTCGTCATGTCTGGCTCGACATTAGTCATAAACCCGAAAGTTTCATTAAAGAACACTTTCCGACCTTGTATGCACGTTTGCTCGAACTTGGCATCGACATTACCAAGGAAATGATTCCTGTAGTTCCTGCTGCGCACTATACCTGCGGCGGTGTCGTGGTTAATGAACATAGTCAAACTGACATTCAAGGTTTATATGCGATTGGTGAAACATCATATACAGGTTTGCATGGTGCTAACCGTATGGCGAGCAACTCACTCTTAGAATGTTTTGTGTATGGTATGAGTGCTGCGGAACACATTGAGAAAAGTTTTAATTCAAATTACCAATCTCCAACGGCTCCAGCTTGGGACGATTCCCAAGTGACAAATCCTGATGAAGATGTGGTGATTTTGCAAAACTGGGATGAACTGCGTCAGACCATGTGGAACTATGTCGGCATTGTCCGCACCACAAAACGTCTTGAACGCGCACTCCACCGTATTGAAATGTTGAAGCGGGAAATTACCGAGTATTACCAAGATTATCAAGTTAGTAAGAACTTAATTGAGCTACGTAATTTGGTTTTAGTCTCTGAAATGATTGTGCGCTGTGCTATGGAACGCAAAGAATCTCGTGGTTTACACTACACTTTAGATTACCCTGAGCTATCAAATGAACTGCGTAAAACGGTACTTACTCCGCCCAACTTCGAAGTTGAAACACCTTTAGTGAACAGCTAAATTTAACCCCTAATAAAAGCCTGACTATCAGGCTTTTATTTTAAAATTATCATCTTAGGATTTTGGCGGAATAGAATATGTGCCCACCACATGTGCAATCGGCTCATCCTTCCCGACAGAATATAACCACACATCACCAACCACCAGCGCTTTGCCTACTTTCATCAGTTTACACTCACCACGTATATTTGCTGACGCAACAGGTTTACTGAGAAAATTAATCGACAAATTAGTGGTCACAGCTAAACCGACTATCCCAATCTCTCCTAAAATAGCAATATACAGCGCATAGTCAGCAAGGGTCATCATAGTTGGGCCTGAAACCGTACCGCCTGGTCGCAAGTCGCGGTCATCAACTTGATAGAGCACCGTTGCAGCACGCTCAGTGACTGACTCAATACAACATTTTTCTAAACTTTGTGGAAATTCCTTTTCTAAAAAAGCCACAATTTCGGTTAAGTTACTTTTCATTTTCCCTGCTATTTACAATCCTTTGTGACTGACTATAAAAGAAAAATTCATTTCACTACAATCCCGAAATGGAAATTTCAGGATAGTTTTTAGTTTAAATATTGCAACGCTTGTGCAAAAACCTGCTCTGGTGACTGGGTCGCATCCAAGCGTTTGACCCGCTCAGGATACTGCTCCCAGAGCTGCTGATAACCTGCCCGTACTTTTTCAAAAAAAGTAACTTTTTCTTGTTCAAAGCGGTCTAAAGCCCCACGTTCACGTGCGCGCGACATACCTGTTTCAATCGGTGCATCGAGCCAAAATGTAATATTTGGCATATGACTCACAAAGTGATCATTCAAGAGTTGCAACTTCGACTGGCTTAAACCGCGTCCTGCACATTGGTAAGCAAAGCTCGCATCGGTAAAGCGGTCGCATAGTACTGTTTTTTGTTCAGTCAATGCAGGAACAATCACTTGCTGTAAATGCTGTGCACGTGCTGCATACATTAACAATAGTTCCGTGTCATTTGACATCGACTCTTCATGATTAACAGAGAGTAACAAGGCACGGATTTGCTCAGCCATCGGTGTACCGCCTGGTTCACGGGTTAAAACAACCTGTTGGCCTTGTTGCTCTAGATGCTCATAAATTTTGCGAATCAGTGTGGTTTTACCGACACCTTCTGTGCCCTCAAAACTAATAAACATCTATTCACCCTTCTTGGTTTTTAAAACGCTGAGATATTCTTGTACAGCTTGATTATGCTGCTCCAAAGTCTCACTAAATGTGTGACCACCATTGCCCGTTGCAACAAAGTAGATGTTTTTGCTGTTGTCTGGATGCATGGTGGCTTCAATGGCTTTCTTACTTGGTAAAGCAATTGGCGTTGGCGGTAAGCCATTGATGGTATAAGTATTATAAGCGGTTGGCGTACGTAAGTCTTGGCGGCTAATATTGCCTGTATATTTATCCCCCATACCATAAATCACGGTTGGGTCCGTTTGCAAACGCATACCGAGTTGAAGGCGACGCGCAAACACACCTGACACTTGCTCCAGTTCACGATCAACATTGGTTTCTTTTTCAATGATAGAGGCCATGATCAAGGCTTCGTATTTGTCTTTATACGGCAAATTTGCCGCACGGTTTGCCCACGCTTCATCTAAAGCTTTCATTTGGCGTTTGTATAAATCCGTTAAGATTTTTTTGTCCGACTCACCTTTAGCAAAAAAGTAAGTATCTGGCGCAAACAGTCCTTCTGCATGGTCATAAGGAATCTCTAAAGCTTTTAAAAGCTGATCCATGGGCAAATTAGACACTTCTTTTTTGACGAGAACATCTTTTTTTAACGCTTCAACCAGTTGTTTAAAAGTCGTGCCTTCTATTACCAATATACGGTTCATTTGCGCATTATCGACATTAGAAATCATATCCAAAACTTGGCGAATACTCATACCTTCATGTACTTCATAAACGCCCGCTTTCAGCGTGTCATGAATAAAAATCTTTTGATAGAGCTTTAAAATAATGGGGAAACTAGCTATGTCTTCTTTAGCTAAACGGTCAATAAAACCAGAATAGGTATCGCCAGAATTAATGGCCAGTAATTGCTTTTTGCCTTCAATCGGATAGGACTTAAATAAACTTGACCACAGTACAACCATCACTAACACAAGGATGCTTACAGCAATCAATAACAAAGCTTTGATTTTACGTTTGGGCGGTTGTATTTTCTTTTTCGATTTGGTTTTGGCTGCGGACATACTAGTGCATCTGATTAAGTTGAAGACGATAAAACAAATCTATACATGGTTGAACATCTAAATGCTGATGGTTCAAACTTTTGGCTATTTTCATAGGGCTCAAGGCATTGCAAAAAAATACACTTTGAAAGCGTGGAATTTCTTCCATATCCACCATTCTCAGCTCACAGGCAATACCTTGCTGTTGCATACGCGCCAATATTTCTGCGCGCATAACGCCATGCACGCCATTATAACGAAGTTCAGGACTAATCCACCGATCATTTATCAGAATGAAACAATTACTGCTCACACCTTCAACAACAGAACCCTGTACATCAGTCACTAATGCTTCCAACCAGCCTTGCTGCTCTGCCTCATGTTTAAGTAAAACTTGTTCTAAACGGTTGAGGCTTTTCACACCCACCATTTGTGGCATATTCAAGCCCATCGCAAGTTGCAGCACTCCTGAATCAATTTCACTGTACGTCAACGCTTCTAATGCTTGCGGATAGAAAAAGACCCAAACGTCAGCAGGATGTGTTGGCAAACTATAACCGCGCTGCCCTTCACCCCGACTGACCACAATTTTCATAGTGCCATTTAAATTTACATGGTCTTGTTTGAAAAGTTCGATGGTTTGTTGAATATAAGATAAGTCTGCTGACAACAGCAAACGCTCACAGCCCAAATGCAAACGAGCTATATGCAATGACTCTAATTCAATCACACCATTACAAACTCTTGCCGTAGTAAAACATCCATCACCATAATGAAATGCACGGTCTAATAATTCTATTTGTTTGACTTTTTCTGCATTTTTATAGCAATGCATGCCAATCTACCCTAAAACAATCTTCTGCTTTATTTTAATGAATTCTAAGCTGAACTCTTTTTCTTTTTTATTCATATAAAATTCGTTTTTTATTATTTTTTTAGCAATAAGACTCGCAGTATTCTTGGCTCATATTTAAAAACGCTTAAAATTTGAGGTCTCACATGAGCTTATCGAAGTTAAAAATCGGGGTACTAGCAACGCTAGTTTCAGTTACATCTTTTGGCGCAGTCGCAAAAGATTTTCTAAATGTCTCGTATGATCCAACACGTGAGTTGTATGAAAATGTCAATAAACAGTTTGGGGCATATTGGAAGCAGCGTACTGGACAAGACATCAACTTTAAACAATCCCACGGTGGTTCAGGTAAACAAGCACGTTCAGTCATTGATGGTTTAGGTGCAGATGTCGTAACACTTGCACTTGCAGCGGACATTGACGTGATTGCTGAAAAAGCAAAACTCTTACCAACCAACTGGCAAAAGAAGCTTCCAAATAACTCGACCCCGTATACATCAACAATTGTATTCCTCGTACGTAAGGGTAACCCTAAAGGTATTAAGGACTGGGGTGATTTGGTTAAACCTGATGTTGCGATTATCACACCAAACCCAAAAACTTCTGGTGGCGCACGTTGGAACTATTTGGCCGCTTGGGCTTGGGCAAAGCATCAACCTGCGGGCAATGATGCCAAGGCACAAGAATTCGTGCGTAAAATTTATAAAAATACCAAAGTACTTGACTCAGGTGCACGTGGTGCAACCACAACTTTTGCTGAACGTGGCATTGGAGACGTCTTACTCGCATGGGAAAACGAAGCGCATTTAGCACTTCGTGAACAACCGGGTAAGTTTGAAATTGTGACTCCATCACTGTCTATCTTGGCTGAACCACCTGTTGCTATTGTTGAAAAGAATGCAGAAAAAGACGGCAATCTGAACTTAGCCAAAGCATATTTGAACTATTTATATTCGCCAGCGGGTCAAGAAATTGCAGCAAAAAACTTCTATCGCCCACGTAATGCAAGCGTCTTGAAAAAATATGCAACCACATTCAAACCGTTAAAGTTGGTGACTATTGATAAAGAATTTGGTGGTTGGACCAAAGTACAAAAACAACACTTTGAAAATGGTGGTGTGTACGACCAAATCGTGAAAGCGAATACTGCAAAATAAGCAACGAATCAAGTAAACATCTGTAAGGGAGCATCGACATGATTCATACTGTAATTGTACCGGGCGTGGGTGGGAGTGAACATGACCACTGGCAATCATGGTTACAACGTCAGCTCAAGTCG
Organism: Acinetobacter sp. UBA6720; assembly: GCF_002454215.1. NCBI lineage: Bacteria > Pseudomonadati > Pseudomonadota > Gammaproteobacteria > Moraxellales > Moraxellaceae > Acinetobacter > Acinetobacter sp. UBA6720. The sequence continues at coordinate 67,784 of NZ_DKIK01000140.1, read as the reverse complement.
TGCTCTCGTGTACAGCAGCAGGATTGGAATAAACCTGTACTCCATGAATGGATTGAACAATTTGTCAAAACAGTGCAGTCCGTTTCAGAACCCATCCAAATTGTGGCGCATAGCTTTGGATGCTTAACCACAGTTGCAGCATTAGCTCAGCATCCAGAACTGAATCAGATAGTTAAAAATCTTGTTTTGGTTGCGCCAGCTAATCCTGCACGCTTTGGGGATTTAGGTTTTGCACGTGATAGTCAAAATGACTATCAGCAATACTTTCACCACCTTAAAATTCAAGTTCCGACACAAATGATCATTAGTGAAAATGATCCTTGGTTAGGTTTTGAAGATGCAATGCAACTTTCTAAAGCTTGGAAAATTAAACCTAAAAATTTAGGTCAAGTTGGGCATATCAATGTTGCATCAGGTTTTGGTCCATTTCCTGAAATTTATGATTTTTTGATTTCAGAAAATGTACTAAAAAATGTCGATTTCCGCAATGAAAGCAATTATTTATTTAAATTTGCTATTTAAACACTGCAAATAATGTTTGTGCCGAAATTTAGTTTTATTTGGGCTGACCACTTTTGAGTCAGTCTTCTCTCTTTGAGGAGTAATCATGTCGCAGCGATCCCGAGTGCTGCCAGGATTTGGTCTTTCTCTAGGCTTTACCCTAGCATATCTGTCATTAATTGTTTTGATTCCGTTGTCTGCCGTTTTTATTAAATCCTTAGGCATCGGTTGGGATGGTTTATGGGAAATTTTAAGCTCAGAACGCATCTTAAAATCTCTACAGCTCAGTTTTAGTGCTGCATTAATTGCTGCGTTTATTAATGTGGTCTTTGGTTTATTACTAGCATGGTGCTTGGTTCGTTATAGCTTCCCGGGCAAACGTATTGTCGATGCTTTGGTCGATTTGCCTTTTGCTTTACCCACTGCGGTTGCAGGTATTGCACTGACTTCTCTTTATGCGCCTACAGGCTGGATTGGTCAGTATCTTGAGCCTTTAGGGATTCAAGTGGCATACACTCCAATTGGGATTACTCTAGCCCTTATTTTTATTGGTATTCCTTTCGTAGTTCGTACCGTCCAACCTGTACTGAGCGACTTGGAAACTGAGTTAGAAGAAGCAGCATCGGCATTGGGTGCAAACCGTCTGCAAATTGTCACGAAAGTCATTTTTCCGATTTTATTTCCAGCACTTATCACGGGTTTTGCTTTGGCATTTGCACGTGGGGTCGGTGAATACGGCTCGGTGATCTTTATTGCAGGCAATCAGCCGTTCAAAACTGAAATTGCGCCACTCATGATTATTTCGCGTCTAGAAGAATATGACTATGCAGGTGCAACCACGATTGCTGTCGTCATGTTAGTGCTGTCATTCGCTATTTTATTCCTGATTAACTTGTTACAGGCATGGGCCAGCCGCCGCACAGGGAGAACTGCACGATGAATATCAACAGTAATGCACTGGCTGAGAAACTCCAATCGCGTGATGCGACACGTGAACCCACTTGGGTTCGCTACACCCTGATTACTATTGCTCTGCTGTTCTTTCTGAGCTGTTTGATCTTACCGCTGATTTTGGTGTTTGTTGAAGCCTTTAAACAAGGAGTTGGCGTCTATACCCAAGCCTTGGTTCATCCTGATACATTATCTGCAGTCAAACTCACTTTATTAACTGCGGTGATAGCAGTTCCACTAAATGTGGTATTTGGTGTTGCAGCAGCATGGTGTGTTGCCAAATTCAACTTCCGTGGTAAATCAATCCTAACCACGATTATTGATATGCCTTTTTCTGTGTCACCTGTTATCGCAGGTTTAATGCTGGTGTTGATTTTCGGTACACAAGGTTGGTTTGGCGGTTGGCTCATGGATCATGACATCAAGATTCTCTATGCTGTTCCTGCCATCGTATTGGCAACGATCTTTATTACTGTTCCTTTTGTAGCACGTGAGCTGATTCCTCTAATGGAAGCTCAGGGAACTGAAGAAGAAGAAGCGGCGATTGTCCTTGGTGCATCAGGCTGGCAAACATTCTGGAAAGTCACTTTACCGAACATCAAATGGGGCCTGATCTACGGCGTCATTCTATGTAACGCCCGTGCAATGGGTGAGTTTGGTGCTGTATCTGTTGTTTCTGGACACATTCGTGGTGAAACCAACACTTTGCCATTGCACGTTGAGATTCTCTATAACGAATATACTTTCAGTGCTGCTTTTGCTGTGTCTTCACTGTTGGCGCTATTAGCAATTGTAACGCTTGTTTTAAAAACATGGGTTGAGCTACGCCAAGAAAAGCAAAACAAACAAAATGATTCAACCGTTTAAAGGAATGACCTCATGAGTATTCAAGTTAAAAATATTGAAAAACACTTTGGTGCATTCCATGCGCTGAATAACATTTCCCTCGATTTTCCTGATGGTCAATTGGTTGCGTTACTTGGCCCATCAGGCTGTGGTAAAACCACTCTACTCCGCATCATTGCGGGGCTTGAGTCTGCAGATGGCGGTCAAGTCATCTTAGAAGGTGAAGATGCGACCAATGTCCACGTACGTGAACGTGAAGTCGGTTTTGTATTTCAGCACTACGCATTGTTCCGCCATATGACTGTGTTTGAAAATATTGCTTTTGGCCTTCGTGTACGACCACGTTCAACACGTCCTTCTGAAGCTGAAATTAAAAAACGTGTCACACGTTTGCTGGATCTAGTCCAATTGGGCTTTTTGGCAGATCGCTACCCTGCGCAACTCTCAGGCGGTCAACGTCAACGTATTGCGTTGGCACGTGCTTTGGCCGTTGAACCACGTGTACTATTACTAGATGAACCTTTTGGAGCACTAGATGCCAAAGTACGTAAAGAGCTCCGTCGTTGGCTACGTACACTGCATGATGAATTACATATTACTTCCATCTTTGTCACCCATGACCAAGAAGAAGCACTTGAGGTTGCAGACCAAATCATCGTAATGAACAAAGGTAATGTCGAACAAATTGGATCACCACGTGAAGTGTATGAAAAGCCTGCAACGCCGTTTGTATTCGATTTCCTTGGTCAAGCAAACCGTTTCGAAGGACAAAATAATGCAGGTACAATCCAGATTGGTGAAGACCGTATTCAATTAGACAGTTTACGCAATGCACCATCTGGTGAAGTCATCGCCTTTGCCCGTCCAGATGAATTACGTATCCATGCGCAGCCTCAAGACAATTCCATTCAAGCAACCTTTGTTCGTGAATTATGGATTGCAGGAAAAGTAGTTGCTGAATTACATGATCGTCAAGGTAAACTGATTGAAATATCACTCACGGCAGAAGAAGCAAGATTACACCAATTTAGACCGAACCAAACGGTATGGTTAAGCCCTTCTAACTTACATTTATTTGCAAAACCTGCGGCTTAAAACCAAGATGAAGGGGCATGTTGAATGCCTGCTTCATGATAAAAGAGATCCAAAATATGAACTTTCAACAACTTAGAATTATTCGGGAAACGGTGAGACAAAATTTCAACCTTACCGAAGCCTCTGCCGCACTGTACACCTCTCAGTCAGGCGTCAGTAAGCATATTAAAGACCTAGAAGATGAATTAGGTGTTCAACTGTTTATTCGTAAAGGAAAACGCTTACTCGGTTTAACCGAACCTGGTCAAGCCCTACTGGGTATTGTTGAACGTATGTTGGTCGATGCCGATAATATTAAACGTCTTGCAGATGATTTTAATCGTGTCGATGAAGGAACATTAACAATTGCAACAACGCATACACAAGCACGTTATGTATTGCCGCCTATTGTTAATCAATTTAAAAAAGAGTTTCCAAAAGTTCATCTCATTTTGCAACAAGCGAGCCCTGTAGAAATTACTGAGATGCTTCTTCAAGGCGAAGCCGACATTGGTATTGCGACTGAATCACTCACCGCAGAAGATAATCTGGCCAGCGTACCATTCTATAATTGGCAGCACAGTATTATTACCCCACAAAACCATCCACTGGCAAGCAAACAAAATATTAGTATTGTAGACTTGGCGGAATATCCACTGATTACTTATCATGGTGGTTTTACAGGCCGTTCAAAAATTGACAAAGCTTTTGAAGATGCTGGTGTAGATGTTGACATCGTCATGTCTGCTTTAGATGCCGATGTCATTAAAACCTATGTCGAACTCAACATGGGCGTTGGTATTGTCAATAATGTAGCCTATGATGTTGAACGCGACTATCGTTTAAAACAAATCCCAACCGATATTTTTGGTCTCAACACGACATGGATTGCCGTACGTAAAGGTCACTTACTACGTGGTTATGGCTATGAATTTATTTCACTCTGCTCACCAGATGCGGATATTAAAGCACTGAAAAGAGTCGCTTATCCAGAAGACTAATTTATTAATACTTTCAAAAAGAGGCTAACGAGCCTCTTTTTTTTCCGCTAAACGCGTACATTTCAAGTAAATATAGTATATGATTTAATCGCTTGATAAAAAAACTAATGAGCTCAAACAATGAAAAAGAAACTATTGAGCTTCCCTTTACTCTGTTTATATTCCTCAAAATTATGCTTTGCTGCTGCTTTTGAACTGTCAGGTCAAACCATACAACCTTTTTTTGAACCTAAAAATTATGCTGAGTTTTCTCTTGCCTACATCCAGCCACAAGTTTCTGGCCAAGTTCAGCATAGTGAGGCATTACAACAATTTGGTGTAACTGACTTTTCAACAGGAAATTTTAGTAATAAACAAGTAATGATGGGGGCTGCATTAAAATTAGAACTCAACCCTCAAGTCAAATTTGCAATCATTTATGACCAACCTTTTGCTGTAGATATCGACTATCGTTACCGTCCAATCATCTATGGAGAAAAACATGAAATCGAAGCAGCCAGTATAAATTTTAAGAGCCATAACCTAACTACACTTTTAGGCTATCAAATCACGCCGAATTGGGATGTTTATGGAGGACTAAGCTATCAAAGTCTTGAAGGTTCTTTAAACATGAAAGGCAAAACATATTCTGTGTTTGATGGTTATGATGCCGATTTTAAAAAAGATGAGGGTCTGGGCTGGTTAGCAGGTATAAGTTATCAGATGCCAGAGTATCATTTTAGAACATCTTTGACTTATCGCTCCCCCATCAAACATCAACTCAGCACAACCGAGTCTATCAAAATTGGTGTTAGCACACCCGATACAACACATATAAAAACGCCCCAATCAGTCAATTTTGATTTTATGACAGGGCTACCCTATCAGAATCTTTTGTACGGGAGTGTGAGATGGGTCAATTGGGAAGAATTCGTCATTCATCCCCCCAAATTTGAAGCTGTCATTGATTATGCTGCAATATTCTACCCTGAAGTGAAAGATATCAAACTGATTAGCTATAAAGAAGATCAATGGTCTACAAAACTCGGGCTTGCACATTTATGGAATGAGAAGTGGATCAGTGCATTAGAGTTACTGTGGGACTCTGGTACCAATAACCCTGCATCTACGCTTAATCCAAGTGATGGCTATAAAGGAATTGGGCTTGCCGGCATGTACAAATTGCGACCTGAATTGAATATTGCAATGGGTCTTTATTATTTTCATTTCGATACCCCAAAAGCGCCCAATGATTCAAATCCATTTGAAAGTATAACAGGGCTTTCAGCACTCAATGATAATGATGCATGGGCCTTTGGTATTCGTTTTGCCCATCATTTTTAAAATGAGACAAAATAACTAGACATAAAAAAACGAGCCTTGGCTCGTTTTTTTATGTCTTGGATTACCAGTGGTAACTGACACCCAATTTTGCAACTGGCATCCATTCGTATTTATCATCATTACGCACTTCATTGATATGCTTTTCAACTAAAGCAGCATCCGTTGCAGAACCACCATGATAGTTTACGTTAGAAACAGTTGGGTTACCTGTATAGTAAGCACCAACTTCACCAAACACCCCCCAGTTTTGATTAATTCTTGGCGAATAACCCAAACCTAAATATGGTGAAATATTATTGCTATAGTCAAGATCATAGCTTAATTGGCTTAAGCCTGTATCTTTTCCATCCACTTTAATCGTTCCACCATCATTACGTGCTTGCAGACCATATTGTTGATCAACATAACCAACCCCAGCGGCAATATATGCAGCCTGCGCCCATTTATTCGTGCTAGTACCCCATGGACGAATTTCTGCGTTAAGATAAGTCAGATTATTATCCATGTCGACATCATAGTTCACATCATTAACTTCCACGTCATCAGACCATGAAATATCACCACCGTTATAACCTAAAGCTAAACCCACGTATGGGTTTGCTGTCCACAATAAAGCACCGCCGTAGCCTGTTGTACCCACTTCAGCACGGACGCCTGTAGGAATGAGTTTATTTTGGTCAAAAGCATAGCCATCTTTTACGACAGCATCATCAGCAAAAGCTGTACCTGCAACCGCTGACATTGCAGTTACGATTGCAATTAAACGTAATGATTTCATGTTTTTCTCCTCTAAAAAATAAAGATTTTTTACATCATTTACCATTTTTTGATGAGCCCATCTTAAAACAGCCCCAGACTGTTTTTTATTCGAGATTTGCTCAGTTTTTGTTATTTTTTGATACATTTTAAGCTTTATTGTTGTTGTAAATAACATTTATTTACTTAATTTTTCAAACCCAACTAGCTTAAGTGCCTTATTTCCAATCATTCATTATTATTTCCGATCCTATGCTGTTTTTTCATCTATTCTCCGCACAATTTAGTGTAAAATCAGGAAAATTTTTTTTCTGGAAGGAAGATCATGTCTCAGCTTTCAACAATTATTGAACAAGCGTTTGAAGACCGTGCGAATTTTACAGCAGCGGACTGTTCTGCTGAAGTACGTGCAGCAGTTGAAGAAGTCATTGCTGGTTTAGATAATGGGACATTACGTGTTGCTGAAAAAATTGATGGCGAGTGGGTTGTTCATCAATGGGTGAAAAAAGCCGTGCTTTTATCATTCAAACTAAATGACAACAAACCAATTGAGTCATGTGACCTTCAATTCTACGACAAAGTAGATACTAAATTTACAGGTTGGACTGAAGAACAATTTAAAGCAGCAGGCGTTCGTGTTGTTCCGCCAGCAGTTGCGCGTAAAGGTTCTTTCCAAGCGAAAAACGTAGTGTTAATGCCTTCTTATGTGAACATTGGCGCTTATGTAGATGAAGGTACAATGGTTGACACGTGGGCAACTGTTGGTTCATGTGCTCAAATTGGTAAAAACGTTCACTTATCTGGTGGTGTAGGTATTGGTGGTGTTCTTGAGCCACTTCAAGCGAACCCAACAATTATTGAAGACAACTGCTTCATCGGTGCACGTTCTGAAATTGTAGAAGGCGTGATTGTAGAAGAAGGTTCTGTGATTTCTATGGGCGTATTCATTGGTCAATCGACTAAGATTTATGACCGTGCAACTGGCGAAATTCACTACGGCCGTGTGCCAGCAGGTTCTGTTGTCGTTGCAGGTAGCTTACCTTCTAAATGCGGTACTTACAGTCTATATGCTGCAATCATCGTGAAAAAAGTAGATGCGCAAACGCGTTCTAAAACGAGCTTGAACGATTTATTACGCGACGAATAAACTTTTATTCATCTTGTTGCGGAGCTAAAGTTCCTCATCTCTACGGTTAAGACTAGCCGTAGAGATTTTTGTTTTTCTAACCTGTGGTTTAATTTTGCTATGAATACGCTTCGATCTTCTGCTATCCCTGTTTCTGACCCTTCTGCGGGTCTACGTATCACGGAGATCTTTTATTCTTTGCAAGGCGAAGCCAATACCTCTGGACTTCCAACAGTTTTTATTCGTTTAACAGGTTGCCCGCTTCGTTGTACCTATTGTGATACCACTTATTCATTTGAAGGTGGTGAGCGCCAATCTTTAGATCAGATTATTAAAACCACGCTTGGTTTTAAAACCCCTTATGTCTGCGTGACAGGTGGTGAACCCCTTGCACAGCCCAATGCCTTGCCTTTAATGCAACGTCTTGCAGATCTTGGCTGTGAAGTTTCTTTAGAGACCAGTGGTGCTTTAGATGTGTCTAAGGTTGACCCACGTGTTTCAAAAGTATTAGATTTAAAAACCCCAACTTCAGGTGAAGTTGCACGA
>NZ_DKIK01000140.1:59492-59623 GCF_002454215.1 Acinetobacter sp. UBA6720 | reverse complement strand
TGCACGAAATTTGCTTTCGAATCTGGACCATCTAACCCAACACGACCAAATCAAGTTTGTGATTTGTAACCGTGAGGATTATGAATGGTCAAAACAGCAAGTTGAAGACTATAAACTCAATGAAAAAGTCA
>NZ_DKIK01000140.1:0-59428 GCF_002454215.1 Acinetobacter sp. UBA6720 | reverse complement strand
AGTATGGTTCTCTCCTGCTTTTGCAGTTGAGAAAGGTGCTGCTCGTTTACCTCAACTTGCGCGTGACTTAGCGCAATGGATATTAGAAGACCATCTCCCTGTTTGCTTCCAACTCCAACTCCACAAGTTGCTTTGGAATGACGAAACTGGTCGTTAATGCATTGCCTATTCATCTTTAATTTATATTTGGAGAAATTTGTATGCGCCCTCGTGCCATAGTTTTGTTATCTGGCGGTTTAGACTCAACAACTTGTTTAGCATGGGCGCAAGCACAGTATGACTGTACAGCGCTCAGCTTTATGTATGGTCAACGCTCAACTACCGAGCTGGACGCTGCACGTGAACTGACGAAAAAAGCAGGTGTAGAACATCGTGTTATTAATATCGACTTAGGTAATTTAGGCGGTTCTGCGTTAACAGACCATAGCATTGATGTTCCAGATCATGAACAAGTCGGTATTCCTGTAACTTATGTTCCAGCACGTAACACAATTTTCTTGTCTTATGCATTAGCAGCAGCAGAAGTTTTAGATGCTGAAGCCATTGTGATTGGTATTAATGCTGTTGATTATTCAGGGTATCCAGACTGTCGCCCTGAATTTATTGAGGCATTTGCCAATATGGCTCGCCTTGCAACCAAGGTTGGCGTTGAAGGAAAACCTCTTAAATTTGAAACACCTCTGTTACATTTATCCAAAGCAAATATCATTCGCTTAGGTATAGAACATGGCGTAGACTATAGTCAAACGGTGTCTTGCTACCAAGCAGATGACCAAGGACGTGCATGTGGGAAATGCGACAGTTGCCGTCTTCGTAAAGAAGGTTTTGCAGATGCTAGCGTAGAAGATCCGACACGTTATATACCGTAATAACAAGGTACAGTTTATGAAAAATTTAAAATCAAACATTTTGCTTTCTACATTGGTGTCTGCAGCTGCATTGTTCGCAACAGCTTCACATGCTGCTGAATCGAACAAACTACAAGAAGCGTATAAAAGCACCAATGTAAAATCTGCATTGATCAATGTTTGTAAAGAAGAAACTGGGAAAAGCAAAAAGCTTAGCGCAGCGGAAGTAAGCAAATACTGTACTTGTGCAGTTGAAGCAGATGGTAAATTGACCAATGCACAAAAATGGGAAATCCAAAGTGCAATTAATCAAAAGAAAAGCCCATCTACTTTAGCTTTTGTACAAAAACAAAATAAAGACCTTCAAACATGTTTCGGTCCACAGTTAACAGGCAAATTAAAGTCTTTAACTGAAGAAGCAATGAAAGCTGCTCCGAAAAAATAATTCACAATATGTGAATGAAGCCTGCTCTATGCAGGCTTTTTTATATGCTCCAAAAGATAGAATATTTAAATATGCTTGTTGAATGGAATACAAACGTACAAGACCGCAAATTTGTTGCTTCTTACAGTGGTGGTAAAGACAGTAGTCTGGCTTTATACAAAGCCATACAAATGGGTGAAGCCATTGCATTGATTGTCATGTTAGAAGAGCAAGGCCAAAAGTCACGCTCACACGGGATGTCACTCGATATTATTCATGCGCAGGCAAAAGCAATTGGGCTTCCCATCTACAGTGCCTCTGCAACGTGGCAAGACTATGAGAACCAGTTCATTCAACTGCTACAAAAAGCTCAAAGTTTAGGTGCAGAAACATTAGTCACAGGTGATATTGATTTAATGGCACATGCCGAATGGAATCAATCCGTTTGCGATAAAACTGAGCTCAGTTTATGTATGCCGCTGTGGCAACGCCCACGTTTAGACATTGTGTATGAGTTTATTCGACTCGGTTTTCAAAGTATCATCGTTACAGTCAACTTAAATTTAGGGATGAAAATTGAGGACTTAGGTCAAGCGCTTAGCCTTGAATATATTGATGCATTGGTTGCAAGAGGCATTGATCCATGCGGCGAAGCGGGTGAATTCCACACCACGGTGATTGATGGCCCAATTTTCAAACATCCACTTTCAGTCGTTAAAGGTGATATTCTGTATCACGAAAATTATGCCTTTTTACCACTTGAATTAGAACAGCGCGACATTTAAGGATAGAACATGACTGATACGATCCAACTTCCAAATCAGAACTTTCCAGCGACAACAGGCAACGTGAACTTAACTGAAGTACCGACTGAATGGCTGATTGTGTATTTTTACCCAAAAGATTCAACGCCTGGTTGCACAACTCAAGCCGTTGGTTTTTCATGTTTAAAAGATCAGTTTGATGCCCTGCAAACCACAATTATTGGTATTTCACGTGACTCGGTTAAAGCGCATCAGAATTTTACAGAAAAGCAGGCTTTAACCATTAATTTAATTAGCGACAAAGAAGAAGTGCTGTGTAAACACTTTGATGTGATTAAAGAAAAAAATATGTATGGTAAAAAAGTGATGGGCATTGAGCGCTCAACGTTTATTTTTCATAACGGCAAACTGGTGAAAGAATATCGTAAGGTGAAAGCCGCGGGGCATGCGGAACAAGTTTTAGAAGACTTAAAAGCATTACAAGCTTAATCCACATCAGCCCGCAGATGCGGGCTTTGTTTTGTGTGATTTTTTACTGATAGATTTTATTGTACACGCTTTTTATTTCACAAGCAGCGAAATAGCGATCCCCCACATCACCAGTGCAATGATCGCATCGAGGACATTCCACGCTTTCGGATTTGAAAAAATGGGAGTAAGCATACGAGCACCATAGCCCAAAGCAAAAAAGAATAACCAAGACGCACACACTGCCCCTAGGGCAAAGTACGCAGGTTGCTCAAACTGTGTTGAAATTGAACCCAGTAAAATAACTGTATCTAAGTACACATGCGGATTAAGCCAAGTCAGCGCTAAACACAGCAAAATAATATTTAACAGCTGATGCTTTTCAATGGCACTTGCTTCCAAGCCCTGCTGTGATTTGAAGGCCCGTAGTAAATGTTGAAATCCATAACAAAATAAAAAAAGCGCCCCTGCCCATTTGGCAAACTGAATAATTTCAGGATAGTGCTGAAGCACTTTTGAAAAGCCAGATACACCCAATACAATTAAAATCGAATCTGATAATGCACAGACAAAACACACCCAAAAAACAAACTGCTTTTTGAGGCCTTGTTTCAGCACAAATGCATTTTGCGCACCAATAGCAATAATAAGACTCATCCCGACTGCAAGCCCTTGCATATATGTACTTAACATTTTGACTTTTCAACTTAATTGATAATGTCAGGATTATCTTTCATTTTTCATTAAATTAAGTATTATTTAGAAAATATCAATATAACTAAAATATTTTTAGTTTTAAGTGAGTCTCGATTATGCTCAACCATAAACAGTGTGATGCATTTTTAGCAGTAGCAGAAACAGGAAGTTTTGACCTTGCTGCCGAACACTTATGCATTACCGCTTCTGCCGTCACTTTACGTGTACAAAGCCTAGAAAAAAGTTTGGGACATTTATTGATTGTACGAGAAAGACCCTGCCGTCCCACCCAAGCTGGACAATCGCTGTTACATTACTTGCAGCATAGTCGTCTGCTAGAACAAAGCTTCATTCAGAACCTTACTGGTCATATAAACACCTCTGCTTTTTATCAGATCAACATTGCAACCAATGCCGACTCTTTAGCCACATGGCTTTTACCCGTGTTACAGTCAACATTGATTAATGAAAAGATTGTGGTACATTTTCAGGTCGATGACCAATCACAAACTCACCATTTACTTGAAGCTGGTTTAGTGAATGCCTGCGTGACGGATGAATCTCAAGCCATGAAAGGCTGCGTAGCCGAATATCTTGGGGATATGAACTACCGTTTTGTTGCAACACCTACTTTTACACAGCAATGGTTTGACCAAGGTGTCAACCGAGAATCATTACGTGCTGCTCCTGCCCTAATCTTTAATGCAAAAGATGTGCTCCATACGGCCTATATCCAACAAAAATTCGGACTTAATCCAACTCAATATCCGCATCACTTTATTCCGTCTTCCAGCGCATTTTTCGATGCGATTACCTTAGGACTCGGCTATGGCTGGTTACCTTACTATCAAGCCAAGTCTTGTTTGGAAGAAGGCTCATTGGTTGAAGTGGATCCTCAGCTCAATATTGATCAACCTTTGTATTGGCACCATTGGAAACAGCAGTCGGTGCAATTAAATGTGCTGACAGATATCTTGGTGAAAAAAGCACACGCAGAGATGAATGAGCAAAAAGTTAACTCAGAATTCTAAGCCACGCAAGCTATTGCACTTTCCACTGGCCTGACAGTTGAATATTCACTTTTTCACCTACACCACCAATCGCTTTTTTCATACCGAAATCACTGCGGTTAATCATGGCTGATGATTGAACGTCCAACAAATTAGCAGTATTTGCACTCGGTTTTAGTGTGGTACTAAATGTGACAGGTTTGGTGATGCCGCGAAGTGTTAAATTCCCAGCAATATTATATTTTCCCCCACCCAAATCTTTAAAACTGGTGCTTTTGAACGTGGCTGTTTTGTATTTGGATGCATAAAACAAATCTTCACCCAAAATCATATTTTTCAATGAAGGCTTGCTCAAGCTTAGGCTATTTACATCCATAACAAAATTTGTCGAAGCATGCTGTGGTGCTTTGGCATCAAACTGCATGCTGGATTGCACACGATTGAACTTGGCTTTTACTACAGTCACACCTAAGGATTTAATTTCAAAGCCTACATTGCTTTGTGGTGTCAACGTCCAAGCTTCAGCTTGCGCGTGTGTACTACAGGCAAATATAACACCTGCAATCATCAAGGTATTTTTAATGACAGTATTAGATATCGTCTGTTGTTTTCTATCCATTGCAGTTGGTCCTCGTCGAAATATTTTTATTCGACTGAGAACCTTAGTCTAAATTGGATGTGTCCTGAGTTAAAAATTTGTGTTGCAACTGTTTATAAATTTCACTTTGTTGGAATTTATGTAAAAAATCACTCGTCCCTAAAGGAAACGCTTGTTCTAAAATTTCCCCACGATAGTAAGCTTCACGAACAGGTGTAGCAGACATCGCATCTTGCAGGCTATCGAGCTCTACCATTTCCCACTCTGGAAAAAGCTGTAAATAATATGATGAATCGTCTTTAAAATGGCCAATGAGTCCAACTTTAGCATCAGGTGTGACTACATGATTCACTAATTTTTTTACCAGTTGCACCCATTTAACATCATTATAAACGTCAATTACATGTACAAAGTGAATCCGTTTTTGATGCGCTTCTGAAAAGTTAGATAAAATCATTTCTTCACGTTCAGATGCTAAAAATGGATTTTTCGTATTTCGTTCATTTTGTGCAGAACCTAAAGCCAAAATGACATTTTCACTTTGCTCCAAAGCAATCTTGATGGTTTGCATATGTGCCAAGTGAAATGGCTGGAAACGACCAATGAATACGAGATAATCAAATGTGTATGGCATAAATCTTTTACTTTTTTATGAACTGGTCAGTTATGTCGATCATAAAATTATGCGACATAATGAACCCATAAAATTAAATCAGACTTTCAAGCAAGGATAGTACGATGACACTGAGCTGTATTCAACAACCTCATCAACATTTGAATGCAAAATTAGATAATGGTGTACTGACATTAGCCATTAATCGTCCTGAAGCAAAAAATGCATTGTATAGCGAACTTTATTTGTGGATTGCAAAAGCTTTAGATGAAGCAGATCAGGACAATAGCGTTCGTACCGTGATTCTACGTGGTGAAGATGCAGACTTTACCGCAGGCAACGACATGCAAGACTTTATGAAATCTGCGGCGCAAAAAGGTCAAGCACCAGCATCTGAAGGCCCTCCATTTATTTTACTCAAATCTGCAGCGAAGTTTTCTAAACCATTGATTGCTGCTGTACGTGGCGTGGCGATTGGTATTGGGGTAACGATCTTATTACATTGTGACTTGGTGTATAGCGACAACACTACCCTATTCCAAATTCCATTTGTCAGCCTTGGCTTATCTCCAGAAGGAGCTTCAAGCAAATTGTTGGTTGAACAAGCGGGTTACCACAAAGCTGCGGAATTACTGCTGACCGCTCAGAAATTTGACAGTGCAACTGCAGTTGCTGCAAATATTGTGAACAGTATTGAAGATGATGTATATGCAGTAGCAGCTAAAAAAGCAGCACAATTGTCTACTTTACCTTTAGCATCCTTGGTTAAGTCTAAAGGCCTGATGAAACATAATGTGAATGAAATTGTGGCTTGGATTGATCATGAAGCTGAGATTTTCATGGATCGCGTTGGTTCGCCTGAAATGATGGAAGCTGTAGCAGCATTTATGCAAAAACGTAAACCTGATTTTTCCCAGTTCAATTAAGGCTTTATAACTTGACTGAAAAAACCACTACGTTTATTAAAACGCAGTGGTTTTTTTACTTTTAGTCCCAACATATTTTAAAACCCAATCTGGAAATACTTCTTATGTCGAACACTACAGAAAAAAAACGCTATTTTGAGCCCGCGCCACAAGACATTGATGTTGAGAATTTTAAAAAAGTCATTCAAAGTCGCCGTTCTGTTCGTAAATTTACGGATAAGACCATTCCAGCCGAAGTGCTTGATGACTGTTTAGATTTGGCACTACTTGCACCAAATTCATCCAACTTACAGCCTTGGACTTTTTATGTGGTTCAAAATCCAACGAAAAAGAAACTATTGGTTAAAGCTTGCCTAAATCAGCTTGCAGCAAAAACAGCGTCAGAACTGATCGTGTGTGTCGCACGTACTGACCGTAATGATGAAATGGCAAAACGTAACATTACAGAGTTCCCTTTCCCTGAAGCCCCTGCAAGTGTACTCAAATATTACAAGTTTATTCCTTATAACTATAAAACAGGTTACTTAAATGCGTTAGGTAACTTTAAGAAAGTTGCTTTCAAAATCGCACGTAGCTTAGACAAACAACTACCCGTAACCACATTTAACCAAGCAGATACAAAACTTTGGGCAAGTAAAACCACAGCTTTGGCTTGTGAAAACCTTGTCCTAGCTTTACGTGCCTATGGTTTTGATAGTTGTATGATGGAAGGTTTTGATGAGCCTTTGGTTCGCAAAATTTTGAATCTAAACGAGCAGCAATATCCTGTGATGGTGATTGGTGCAGGTGAGCGTGCGACCGATGGGGTGTTTTTCCCGCAGTATCGTTTTGATCGTGAGTTATTTATTCAGAAGGTTTAATATTAGTTTTCTCAATGGAATCTTTTCATTAAAGTTTTAATTTCAGGATTAACCTTCGGTTCGACCTACTTTTCTTTCGGGAAAAGTAGACAAAACCATTGTCATTCGCAAAACTCGTTCTATTCCGTCGTTTATCAATTTAGTCGCAGAAACTTTATCTGATAAATTAAGTCCTGCCTCAAACAGTTGCGAATGCCGTTAACGTGTATCAAATATATTTTTAGGTTCATCATTAAAGTACATCGACCATCTGAATAAACTCAAAAGCGGGTTCTTCATAGGGATGACTTAATTTTAAAGCCTTTGCCACAGCAGAAGCCTTTTCCTCTGGAACAATGGTTTCCACCCGCCACTCTGGAATTTTCTCCAAAGCATCCAACTGACCTATAAACGGATTTGCGCCTTTTACAGGTTTAAACTGGCCTATACCCAAGACCTGCCAAGCACAGTGTTCATAGTTCCCTATACCACCTGCCCCTGCTTCAAAAATCGCAAGTTTGGTAGATTCAAGGTGAGATTCAAGTACATAGTAGATGAGTTTGAGCATTAATAATACCTTTTTAATTAAAATCAGTTACTTGTATTTAATATCACGCATGCTATATTAGTATAAAATATAGACAACATAGATTTATGACTACCACCTATACTTATGAACTAGCTAATTTTGTTTGCAAATTTAATTCATATAATTTAATGGATATGCTTCATGAAGTTGTTATTCCAGCATTTACAATAGAAGATACGTGGAAAGTAAAACGAGGGAATTTTTTCTTTCAATCAACTCAAATAGTAGAATTACCAAATCAATCTGAAAAGACATTTGCAGTAATCGGAAGATTTATTCGAGATACTAAATTAACAAGTACTCAGATCTATGATTATGAAACTAAAGAACTAATTTCTCAGAAAGATTCCATCCAAACTTCACCATCTGCGTTATTTGTACTTATTTTAAATAACCATCGTTTGATATATTTAAAAGAAACCCCTCATGCTCCAACATTAGAAATGTTTAAAGAAACATGTCAAACATTTTTTAGACGACAAACTAGAATTCATATTGAATCTCTACTTCAGGACTCACGAAAAGATTTTATAGTAAAATATGGATTACCTGATATCCATATCACTCCATTAAACACAAAAGAAAGCTTAGAAGATTTTTTGACACAATATAAAAAAATTCAAAGCATAAAAATTACTCTTAAGAAAAGAAATGATGAACTTCAATTTAAAAATGATTTAATTAAAAGAGCACAATTGAAATCAGATGCTATTCAAAGTAGCAATACGACCCTTATGTTTAGTAATAAAAAGAATGGTTTAAATTTTGATGAAACATTAGATCAACTCAGCGAAGCTACAGAACAAGGTAACCAAGGTATTCAAATTGAAGGGGTCAATGCTAATGGAGATTTAATAAAAGGCAATAATGATAAATTCAAAGTTATAAAGACAATTAAAGACATCAGCTTAGATAATATACTTTCTACTGGAAAAAAATTATATGGTTCATTTCTTAAACTCACTTCGCAAAAGGAGATTATTGTTCCTCCAACTAAGCCTGCGGTTATAGAGCAACTTAAAACTCTAGAACAACGAAAGAGCACACAGAAAAATGACTGAAAATAAAAATGTAGAAATGTGTAACGAGCTATTAGATGAAAAAAATTTATTTGATGTATACCTGACTTCAAGAAAAATTCCATTTTCCAATACAAACATCTTTTTGCTAACAATATTTAGTATTCTTTCATTTTCTTTAAGCTTAGGTATTAATAGCAGTGAACTAGCAGAGATGATCCCTACCATTTCTGCCAGCCTTATAAGTGTAATTCTTACAGTTCTTGGATTTCTTATAGCTGGATATGCAATTTTTTGTTCTGTAATGAATCATACTCTTTCTATTGAAATATATAACTCCAATACGAAACCTTTTGGTTTTTCACAATTAAAGTACTCACACCTGTTATTTATGCGAGTATTTTTCTATTATTTACTATATACAATGTTTTTAACTTTTATTATATTTTTTTCAAAATCTAAGATATTAGAACCACTTATTACAAACAAAATTGAGAATATTAATTGTTTCTATCATCTAATCAATTACTTAGTATTCAATATACTATTTATAGGCATTTCATTTCTTTTGCTTCAATTAGCATCATTTACATTTAATATTTATCACTCCGTCATGACTTCAATTTGCTTAAACGAAATTAATAAATAAACCGCCTGAAAAACTGTCCAACTTTATGGGGTCAGTTCAGTCAGTTCACATGGCGATTTTTTAATTATTAAAATCACATCTGCGACGCATAACCCAAAATCAAAAAGATCAATTGCAAGCTCAAAATCACAGCAAACAACTTCCATCCTTTTTTACGCAATGCAGACTTATCGACTGCTTCGTATGTAACTGTTTTAATCATGTCATCACCTCATACATGAGTGTTGATACTGAAATTGTTTAGTAATCCATCTTTCTTCTATTTTGCATGATAATTGTGCATTTATTACACAATATCACTTTCACACAAATATAAAAGCAAAATCTAAACCAACATCAGCGGGAGAAATAAAAAATTAAAAAACAAAAAAGACGATTCAATAAAAAAGCCACCCGAAGGTGGCTTTTAAAACACTGACTTCAGATTAACCAATGAACTTACGTGCATTGCGGAACATACGTAACCATGCACCGTCTTCAGTCCACTCTTCAGGCTTCCAAGAATGCTGTACAGCACGGAAGTTACGTTCAGGGTGCGGCATCATAATTGTTGCACGACCATCTTTCGATGTAACACCTGAAATCGCTTCTGGCGAACCATTCGGGTTCATTGGATAGTGTTGAGTTGGATTCCCTTGACTATCAACATAACGCAAGATCACTTGATGACCTGTATTTAATGCAGCCAAGTTATCCGCGCTTGTCACCACACGACCTTCACCATGTGCAACTGCGATCGGCAGGATTGAATCTTCCATACCTTCTAACAATACAGAGTTCGATTTTTCAACACGAACGTTAACTGCACGTGCTTCAAACATCTCAGAAGTGTTGCGATGGAAACGCGGCCAAGCTTCAGCACCCGGAATCAGTGGAGCCAATTGCGACAACATTTGACAGCCGTTACAAATACCAAGAGAGAACGTTTCATCACGGTTGAAGAATTTTTCAAATTGGTCACGAAGTTTTGGGTTGAACAAAACTGATTTCGCCCAGCCACCACCCGCACCCATGACATCACCGTAAGAGAAACCACCACATGCCACAAGACCTTCAAAGTCATCTAGGCTGATACGACCTGCAAGCAAGTCGCTCATGTGCACATCTACAGTGTTAAAACCAACTTTGTCGAATGCCGCAGCCATTTCAACATGACCATTTACGCCTTGTTCACGTAAGATCACCATGTTTGGACGACGTTCGTTGATATACGGTGCTTCAATTGGCTCATTCAAATCAAATGTAGGTTTTGCAATAATACCAGCATGTGATTTGTCCGTGATCAATGCAAATTCTTGATCCGCTGTTTCCACGTTATCACGTAGACGTTGAATCTGATGTGACACTTCAGTCCACGCCACTTGCAAGTCTGCACGTTCAAGCACTAATCCATTTACAGTCAACTGATCAGTATTGTTTACCTTACCAATCACCGCAATTGCATCACGTAATGTAGATGCCGAAACTTCGTCTGCAAGTGTTGCCCAATCAGATGCGCTGATTTGAAGCACTGCACCAATTTCTTCTGCAAATAGACTTTCAGTTGATTGATCTTCTAAAGCCACACCGAGACGTGCTGCAAACATCATTTCCGCAACAGTTGCAAGCAAACCACCATCACCGATGTCGTGGTACGCCTTAATTAAGCCCCGGTTGTTCCAATCTTGAACCAATGCAAAGAAAGCTTTGAAGTCGTCAAAACTATCCACATCAGGTGTCACTGAACCAATCGCTTTATAAACCTGAGCAAGGATCGAACCACCTAGACGGAACTGACCTTTAGAAAGATCAATACGAACCAGTACTGATTCTTCGTCTTTCAATTCAGGCGTCAAGGTTTTACGTACATCAGTTACAGGTGCAAAGGCTGTGATTACCCCTGACATCGGTGAAGTCACTGACTTGTCTTCGCCTTCATCATTCCAAGTAGTGCGCATTGACAATGAGTCTTTACCCACTGGAATTGCAATACCGAGTGCAGGACACATTTCCATACCGATGGCTTTTACACCTTCGAATAAAGCTTGGTCTTCACCTTTTTGCCCTGCCGCCGCCATCCAGTTTGCAGACAATTTAATGTCACTGATCTGGTCGATTTTTGCAGACATAATATTCGAGATCGACTCTGCAACCGATAAACGTGCAGATGCCGCAGGATTTAACAAGGCAACTGGCGGACGTTCGCCCATCGCCATTGCTTCACCTGTGTAACCTTGTAAGCTTGTTGTCGTCACTGCTGCATCTGCAACAGGAACCTGCCAACGACCCACAAACTGATCACGTGCAACCATACCTGTAATTGAACGGTCGCCAATGGTGATCAGGAATGATTTCGATGCAACCGTTGGATTTTTAAGTACACGGTAAATCGCATCTTTTAAATCTGTGACTTTAGATGCGTCAAAGTCGTCGCCTTGACGTTCAATCGTTTCATACGAACGGCTCATGCGAGGTGTGCCACCCAGCATGACTTGCATTGGCATATCCACGGCTTTGTTATCAAACAATGGATCGTTCACTGTCAATTGACGCGCTTCAGTTGCTTCACCTAAAACAGCAAACGGACAACGTTCACGCGCACATAATGATTCAAATAGTTCTAAAGAACTTGGACGAATCGCCAACACATAACGTTCTTGCGCTTCGTTTGACCAGATCTCCATTGGAGACATGCCCGGTTCAAGCGATGGAATCTTACGCAAATCAAGAATCGCACCCAGTTCGTGGTCATTCACCAGTTCAGGCATTGCATTTGAAACACCACCTGCACCCACGTCATGCACAGACACGATTGGGTTGAAGTCTTCCATACGCCAGCATGCATCAATCACTTCTTGGCAACGACGTTCCATTTCAGGGTTTTCACGCTGTACGGAAGCGAAGTCTAGGTTTTCACCGAGTTTACCGCTGTCTACAGAAGATGCCGCACCGCCGCCTAAACCGATCAGCATTGCAGGGCCGCCGAGAACGATCAGTAAATCACCTGGTTGAATCGCATCTTTTTCCACGTGGTCTGGACGGATGTTACCGTAACCACCCGCAATCATGATTGGCTTATGGAAGCCTTTCACATCGCCATTCACGTTTTGTTCAAAAGTACGGAAGTAACCGTTTAACGCAGGACGACCAAACTCGTTGTTGAATGCAGCACCACCCAAAGGCCCCTCAATCATGATTTGAAGTGGCGATGCCATACGAGATGGTTTACCGTAGTTTTCTTCCCAAGGCTGTTCAAAGCCCGGAATATTTAAGTTTGAAACCGTAAAGCCTGTTAAACCTGCTTTTGGTTTACCACCACGACCTGTTGCGCCTTCATCACGGATTTCACCGCCTGAACCGGTCGCAGCGCCCGCAAATGGCGCAATCGCTGTTGGGTGGTTATGCGTTTCCACTTTCATGAGGATGTGAGCGGCTTGGCTCTTATACTTATAAACGTGGTGACCAGTCGCTTCATCTTTCTTCGGATAGAAACGCTGAGTATCAAAGCCAACAATCACCGAAGCATTGTCTTTATATGCTGACAATACATCTGTTGGTGATTCTTTATAGGTGTTTTTAATCATTTGGAACAATGACAATGGCTGTTTTTCACCATCAATTGTCCATTCAGAACCAAAGATTTTATGACGACAGTGCTCTGAGTTTGCCTGAGCAAACATCATTAGTTCAATATCGTGTGGATTACGGCCGAGCTTGTTAAAAGCAGCAACCAAATAATCAATTTCTTCATCAGATAGCGCAAAACCAAACTCAGAGTTTGCTTTCACTAAAGCGTCTTTACCCTGACCTAATATGTCAATTGCATTTAAAGGCTTTGGTGCAGTTTCAGAGAACAATGCAGCAGCGTCTTCAATTTGATTGAACACACTTTCAGTCATGCGGTCATGTAAAACTTGTTTCACTGCATCCGATACTTCAGAAATACCTTTTAAAGTAAACAAAACACCGCGTTCTAAGCGGTGTATCGGGGTATTACAGTTGGCAAAAATATCCGTTGCCTTTGATGACCACGGCGAGATTGTGCCTACACGTGGCGTCACAAGGACTTGAACTTCATCACTTGTCGCTTGGCGAACTTGGAAGGTTGCGCCATCATTTAATAACTGCAAAGCAGATTGCTGTTGTTGCTCGTCGAGCGCTTGGTCGAAAAGGTAAACCCATTGGCTTTCTATTGATTGAACAGAACTAATAGACGATAGACGTGTTAAAAGTTGTGTTTGCTTAAAAGAAGAGTGTGCAGGTGCACCGGCAACGATAAACATGCTGTTTTTGGCTCCACGGGCAGGTCTAGACAACCTACCTCAATGTGACTTGAAGAGAGCGCATATTCTACTGTGTATTGCCAAAATCAGCTAGTCGTCTACGACTTAAAAAAGTGAGATTTCTTTGTTTTAAAAGATCAATTTACTTTGACTTTAAAAATCAAACATGATTAGTAACAAATGTTTTAAGGGATAAATTTCAAAGATGCCCGACTTTTGGGCTTTTGTTGGGTTCTAAAAACCATTTTCAATTGATACTCAGGCTACAAATAAAGAAGTTGATAGCCTCCTTGAGAACAAACAAGACTGCTTTAAGATGCTCTATTGAAGAAAATTTAATACCGCATAAATTAAAAGACAACTTATGTCGCAGCCCTCTAGAGCTCGTCACACTTTTTTGGCATGATGAAGCCAATAACTCACTGAATAACGATAAATGATGCAAATGCGTTGGTTAGAACTGCTCTCAACAGTTCGTATTGGAAGTAAAAAACAAAACACAGAATTGGCACGCAGCCCATTTCACAAAGATTATGACCGAATTATTTTTTCTCAAAGCTTTCGCCAACTGAACCGAAAAACCCAAGTCCATCCACTAACTCAACACGATGGCATTCATACTCGTTTAACGCATTCACTCGAAGTCTCCTGCATTGGGCGCTCGCTCGGTATGCTCGCAGCGGAAAAAATCAAAGACGAACTACCAATGTGGATTTCCCCTGCCGATGTTGGAGCCATTATTCAAGCGGCTTGTTTAGCACATGATATTGGGAACCCACCGTTTGGTCATGCAGGTGAATATGCCATTCGTGAATGGTTTGATGATGCATCACACGGCAACTTTTTGGAGAAACTTTCCGCAGAGGAACAAGCTGATGTGCGTCAGTTTGAAGGCAATGCCCAAGGTCTGCGTCTACTGACTAAAATTGACTATCATCCTAATGATGGTGGCATGCGTCTAACCTATGCAACATTGGGAGCTTACTTAAAATATCCGTGGCTATCGAAAACCATCGAATCACAAGGCGATACCCCAGCCAGTAAACGTGCCAAATTTGGCTGCTATCAAGCAGAAAAAGAAATCCTGCAACAAATCGCAGAGCAACTCGGACTGATTCAACTAGGTGAATATCATTATTGTCGCCATCCACTGACTTATTTACTTGAAGCAGCAGATGATATTTGCTACGCCCTGATTGACCTTGAAGATGGCATCATTTTAAACATGTTGTCTTATGAAGAAGTTGAACCGATTTTTTTAAGCTTGCTTGGTGAATATAGTGCGCCAGTAGAACTCTCTATGCCAGATACCACGTGGCAGCAAAAAATTGCAGCCTTACGCGGACGGGTGATGAAACGTCTGGTTGAAGAAGTCACATCCGCTTTTGCCAAGCATCATTTTGAAATTTTAAGTGGACAACTGGCTGGCAGTTTATTGCAATACTGTGCTGCTGATATTGAGTTAGGCATTAACCGTGCTAAGGATTTAGCCCGCGATAAAATATTTGAACACCCGCAAAAAGCTGGTTTGGAAATTATTGCTCATCAAAGTTTGCAAAATATTTTAGATGCCTTTATTCCGCTCACTACACCGCATAAAACCTTAAGTTTTAAAGAGCAGCGCTTAATGGCTATTTTATGTCGTTCTGGTGCACACTTTGGCAGTAACCATTATGAGAATATCATGCAGGTCTTAGATATTATTTCTAAGTTTTCAGATC
Source organism: Acinetobacter sp. UBA6720 (assembly GCF_002454215.1). NCBI lineage: Bacteria > Pseudomonadati > Pseudomonadota > Gammaproteobacteria > Moraxellales > Moraxellaceae > Acinetobacter > Acinetobacter sp. UBA6720. The sequence goes on along the minus strand of NZ_DKIK01000140.1, from coordinate 44,002 downwards.
ACCAAGCCTATAACTTGTCTCAGGAATTACAAGGTAATAAAGCAGGATTGATTTAAACCTGTCATCAGCATCCAATTTGATGATAAAGCCATCAATCCGAACTCAATTTTTCGTGAGCCTTTTGCCTTTCTACGCAATGCTCACTACTATGCAACCATTGATAAAAAAAGTGAATCACACAACATGATCGGATGTCTTATTGGTGAAGTCTTCGCACTAGAAGCACCCACCGTACTTTTAAATGTAAATGGTGTCGGTTATGAAATTGATACACCACTGACGACCTTCTGCCAACTACAAAAAGGCCAGAAAATTACCTTATGGACGCACCTTGCCGTGCGTGAGGATGCTCAACTGCTTTATGGCTTTCTACATCAACAAGAAAAAATCATTTTTCGCACGCTGTTAAAGGTCAATGGTGTCGGCCCTAAAATGGCTTTAGGCATTCTGTCCACACTCAGTGTCGATATGCTCATTCATACCGTTGAACATGAAGATATCAATACCCTGGTTAAAGTACCGGGCGTGGGTAAAAAAACCGCTGAACGTTTGATGATTGAGCTACGTGATCGCTTTAAAGCGATGTCTTCAGGCACAGCACCAAGCAACTCAACCGTTGAACAAATCCAGTTCACAGGCAACTCTGCCGTTGCAGAAGCCGAAGCTGCATTGCAGTCTTTAGGGTACAAACCTCTAGAAGCACAGAAATTGGTCAATGCTGCAAAAGGTGATTTCACTGAAGCAAGTGACATCATCCGTGCTGCTCTCAAATCCATGAATAAATAATTCAAATAGACACACCATTACACCTAAATTGGATACACGAAGGCGACATGGATGTCGCCATGTTGGATTGGGATATAAGGACATATCCTCAATCCAACATAAGATTTACTTGCGGACTTTTAAATATATTTAAAAGCCCTCATTTTGATCTTTCAAAAGTAAGGCAATGCCTACACAATGGTACCTAAACACAAATCATCATTTGAGGCTGTGCCTCGAAAGTTCAGCCAGAGATTGATTTAACTATATGCAAGACCGTCTCATCGGTGGTTCCGAAAAACCCGAAGATCATATCGACCGCGCAATCCGCCCGACCTCACTCGATGACTACATCGGTCAGCCCGTGGTTCGTGAACAAATGGAAATCTTTATTGGTGCAGCCCGGGGTCGTGGTGAAGCCCTTGATCACACCTTAATTTTTGGTCCACCGGGACTGGGTAAAACTACACTGGCCAATATTATTGCCCGTGAAATGGGGGGAAACCTCAAGTCGACTTCGGGCCCTGTACTAGAACGTGCTGGGGATTTGGCAGCCATGCTGACAAACCTTGAAGAAGGTGATGTGCTATTTATTGATGAAATTCATCGTCTTTCCCCTGTGATTGAAGAAATTCTGTACCCTGCGATGGAAGACTATCAACTCGACATTATGATTGGTGAAGGTCCCGCGGCTCGTTCCATTAAACTCGACCTACCTCCTTTCACTTTAGTTGCAGCAACCACACGTGCAGGTTTACTTACTTCTCCTCTTCGTGATCGCTTTGGTATTGTGCAACGCCTTGAGTTCTATTCGGTCACGGACTTAACGCATATTGTGACTCGTTCAGCCAATTTGATGGATGTACCGATTACGCGAGAAGGTTCAGCAGAAATTGCACGTCGTTCTCGTGGTACACCGCGTATCGCCAACCGTTTACTACGTCGAGTCCGTGACTATGCGCAAGTCAAAGGTACAGGTGAAGTGACACAAGATATGGCGCAACGCGCACTCGATATGCTCAATGTCGACAAAGACGGTTTAGATACTTTAGACCGTCGTTATTTGAGTATGTTACTTGAACGTTTTGATGGTGGCCCTGGCGGTGTAGAAGCTTTGGCAGCAGCGATGGCTGAAGACTCAGGTACATTAGAGGACGTGATTGAACCGTATTTGATTCAACAAGGTTATGTCATGCGCACCGCTCGGGGGCGTATTGCCACCAATATGGCGTATTTACAGTTTGGCATGACACCGCCTGAACCGAAGGACAAATAAAAGTAGAATAATGTGATCAAAAACTTAGACGTCTAAGCCAACAGTAACTTTAAGATCACAGTTCATCCCATCAGGTTGATCACTCAGCCTGATGATTTTGATTGATCCCAGACATTATGTCATTGCACGGTCTTACGTTGTCTTTTCTGTGAATACATTTGTTGATCTGCAAATTCAATTAAAGGCTCTATCCCCAAAGCATCCTCAGGGTAGATGGCAAGTCCAATGCTTGCCCCTATTTTTAGGTCTAACTGCTCAAATCGAAAAGGGAGACCACACGCCTCTGCAATTCGATTCATGGCGGATGTTGCTAAGTCTCGGTTCGCAACACTGCTTAAGATCACCGCAAACTCATCACCACCCAACCGCGCAACTAAATCTTCTTGTCGCGTATTATTTTTAATACGATGCGCAATTTCCTTTAGTGCAACATCTCCCATGCGGTGCCCAAATTGATCATTGATACTTTTTAGACCATCCATATCAATCATTAAAACGCCAATCTGCTTCCCATATTTCTGAGCCTGCATCACGCCTTGTCTTAAATAATCTAAAAATAATGCACGATTGGATAAACCGGTTAGATGATCTTGGGTTGCAAGTTTATATAACTCCTGCGCACCAAACTTTGTGGCATGATACATGGCTGCTGCGATTAACTCTGACATCAGACTTAAAAGCTGTAAATCACCCTCTTTAAAGGCTTCTACTTCTTCAGAATAAATTTTAAGTACGCCCACCGCTTCACCGCAATGTGTCAACGGTACAACAGCCATCGATCTTAAACCAACGCGACGACATGCTTCACGGTCTACTCGGGGATCATTTTCACTATCGCTACAATATAAAGTGGTATTTTGCTCCACACATAAACCTGACAAGCTGTTTAATTTGTACAGCCGCAAGCCTAATAAATGTGCAGCTCCGCCAGATACAGCACGATAAACCATATCTCCATCTTCATCGAGTTCGACCACAGCACCTTTCGCATTGGTAATCTGCTGCGCTTGTTCAGCAACCAAGGTCATAACCGCATTGAGATCTAAACCAAGCTTTGCGATTGCTGTTTGCGTCTGAATCACAGACATGAGTTGCGAAGGTGTAGGTTGATCGTTATGGCTCATAAAATCTATAAACACGTAAAATTTGGGGCTATTTAAAAAATGAAATATAGCTGAGTACAGCATGGATCAAATTATCACACCCAATCCATATTTTCACCACATGTAACTCAAGCGGTCACGAAGCAGAATATTTGACATCTTGTGCCATTGGAGTGAAATCTCATAATGCTAAACTGCGACGCATTAGTACTTTGACGTGCACCAATTTTAAGACCATGTCCTTAAATATAAAAGCGCCAAGTCAATCTAAATCGACTCGTAAAACTGGAAAAACGGAATACTCTCATGGCGAATAAATTTGAATTCAACATTCGTGTCTATATTGAAGATACTGATGCAGGTGGCATTGTTTACCACGCCAATCATATTCGCTTTATGGAACGTACTCGTACCGAGTGGTTACGTGCTTCTGGTGTAGATCATTACTGGCATCAAAAAGACTATAACTTCGTTGTACACAAAATTAATGTGAAATATTCACGTCCAATTTTAATGGATGATTTAATTACTGTTACAGCAAGTGTTGTTTCGTGTAAGGCTACGTCATTTGTGTTGCAACAAAATATTTATCGTGGTGAAATCATGCTTGCATCTGGTGAGGTCGAATTGGCATGTATCAGTTCAGAAATGAAACCACGTCGACTTCCCGATGAAATCCGCGAACTGATTCTAAAAGAATTAGGACAAGACTAAAAAAATTATTGGCACATGTAGTAACTATGGCAACTCAACTCGAATCATCTCTTCAAGTTTCAGATCTAATTTTACAAGCAAGCCCTGTCGTACAACTGATAATGCTGGCTTTACTTTTGGCCTCGCTGTTTAGCTGGTATCTGATTGCCAAGTTACACATGAGTTATAAAAAAGCACAGGCAGACGATGAGCATTTCCAAAAAATTTTTTGGTCGGGTGCTGAGCTGAATACGCTATATAACAATGCGCAACTTAACTCCAAACGTGTCGGCCTTGAGGACATTTTCTATCAAGGTTTGGGGGAGTTTTTAAAACTAAAAAAACGCAATGCTGCACCAGCACAAACCATTGAAGGTACAGAACGTATTTTACGTGTAGGGCTAAGTCGTGACCAAAGCCAACTTGAACAAGGCTTAGGTGCTTTGGCCAGCATTGGTTCTGTTGCCCCTTATGTCGGTTTATTTGGTACCGTGTGGGGCATCATGAATGCGTTCATTGGTTTAGCTGACGTAGATCAAGTCACCCTTGCAACAGTTGCACCAGGTATTGCTGAAGCACTCATTGCTACAGCGATTGGTTTATTTGCTGCTATTCCCGCAGTATTGGCATTTAACCATTACACAGGAAAAGGCGAAACGGTTTACTCCGATCGTGCTTTATTTGCAGAGGAAATGGTTGCGTTATTACAACGTCAGTCTTTGGGTGAAACTAAGGAACATGACTAATGGCAATTCAACGTTCAGGACGCTTCGAGCGCATTAAAAAACCACTAAAAAGTGAGATGAACGTCGTCCCATATATTGACGTCATGCTCGTATTATTAGTCATCTTCATGGTGACTGCACCCATGATTACCAGTGGCATCAATGTCGATCTGCCACAAGCCAATGGCAATCCTATTGAATCAAAAGATGCACCTGCAATGGTCAGCTTAGATAAAGAAGGTCGCTATTTTCTTAAATATAAAACGCATAGTTCAACTGGACCTTTGGCTTTATCTGAATTGACGTCTATTTTAAGTGAAGCACAACAACAAGCTCAGGCTGAAAACAAAACTTTAACTGTTGTTGTAGAAGGTGAACAGTCTCGCTCTTATGGCGAAGTCATGTCACTTATGAACAGTCTACAAGAAGCGGGTCTCACCCAAGTTGGATTACTCACAGAGCCATTAAAGTAATTTATGAAAGATTTTAAAAAGCCACCTTTTAAACAAAAAGCCATCGCGCTTGGATTTACCTTTGGTATCCATGTGATTGCTGTTGTTGGCTTACTTTATCTTGGTATGAGTAAACCACCTGAGCCACCGAAGCAAATCAAGACTGTTCTGATTAAACCCGAGGACTTAAAGCCTGTTACGCTTGAAGAAACAGAGTTTACTGAAACAGCACATGAAAATGTAGCCAAAGAAATCACACAAACGGCTCCCCCCACTGTAGAGCCTGCACCTGTTATTCCAACCACACCACCTATAACACCAGTTGTGCCAAAGGTCGATACTCAAAAAGCAGTTGCGGATGCCAAAGCCGCTGAAGTGGCAGCGCGTAAAGCAGAAATGCAAAAGCAGTTAGAAGCACGTGCGAAGGCTGAAGCTGAAAAACTTAAAGCACAGCAAGAGCGTGCCGAAGCCCGAGCTGCCGAACAAGCGAAAGCTGCTGAAAGAGCCAAACTGGATGCTGCCACAAAAGCCGAAGCAGATGCAAAACACCGAGCAAACTTAGAAGCATTGAAAAAAGCGGAAGCTGTACAAAAAGCGAAGCTTGAAGCACAGAAGAAAGCTGATCTCGCTAAAAAGCAGCAACAAATTACTGATGCAAATAAAGCTAAAGCTACGGCGGATGCAAAGGCTAAAGCGGATGCAGATAAAGCCAAGGCTGCTGCTGATGCAAAACGTAAAGCCGATGCGGACAAAGCAAAAGTCGCCGCTGATGCGAAGGCTAAAGCAGATGCCGATAAAGCCAAGGCAAATGCCGATGCTAAAGCTAAAGCAGATGCAGCGAAAACCAAAGCCGACGCTGATGCGAAACGTAAGGCCGATGCGGATAAAGCTAAGGCAAATGCTGATGCAAAAGCCAAAGCAGATGCAGAAAAAGCCAAGGCTGCCGCTGATGCAAAACGTAAAGCCGATGCCGAAGCAAAAGAGCGTGCGGCTGAAGAAGCACGTGCTTCATCTGCAAAACAGGCTGCCGAAGAAGCTGCACAAAAGAAAGCTGAGGCCAAACAAATTGCGTCCACGGCAAAACGAGACTTTGAAAATAAAATTAAGCGTGCATGGGATACCCCTGCCGGCTCAAGTGGGAAAACAGCGACAGCACGTGTGACGCTATCAGATAATGGTACTGTGCGGTCCGTCATTGTGAGTTCTAGCGACCCAGACATGAAAGCCAGTGTTGAAGCCGCGGTTCGTTCTGCTGCACCCTACCCTATGCCATCAGACCCAGAGGCGCGCAGACAAGCTCAAAGTTTTACTTCATCATTTACTGCGAAATAAAAATATCCCCTGAACAAAATCAGGGGATATTTATTTTGAGCACAATATGAAGTTTTTGTAGCGTTCTATGACCTAAAAGTACGTCAACTTTACACATCAAAATTATTTGATGTTTCAGCTATTCCATAACCGTTTCCGTACATCTATGACCTTGATCGGGTGATTCCTTTTCCTATTTACGCTTAAACCACTTAATTCGTACTCACTTTTCACAGTGTTATAACAGATCAATCATAATTTCATGCTTTCAATATTAGAAAATCATGCCATTATGTAGAACAATTAAATCCACAATAAAAGACGTTTGTTTGAGTAAATAACGAATGATGGAAATGACGCGTAAACACCTTCTTAGCCTAGCTATTTTAACTGCTTTTAGCCCAGTCTTAGTGACTCAAGCACATGCCCAGCTTCATTTAGAAATTGCAAAAGCACCTGAAGAAGCACCGAAAATTGCAATCGTGCCATTTAGCAATGACAGCAGTCTTTATCCTATTATTGAAACGGATTTAAATCGCTCAGGAAAATTCACCAGTTCCTCAAAAAATCTACCCGCGACAGCCAGTATGAACACACCTAATGCAGCTAACTGGCAGGCAGCTGGTGTACCGTATGTGGTGACTGGTACAGTTAAGCCTGCTGCAAATGGCGGTTTCGAAGTCCAGTACCAACTTTATGATGTCCAGAAACAACAATACCTTTTAAATGAATTATTAACCGTTCCAGCATCCCGTGTGCGCTCTGCCGCACACATGATTAGTGATGCTATCTATCAAGCACTTACAGGTATTCCTGGTGACTTTAGCGGACGGATTGCTTATGTACTACGTAATCCAGCTACGCCAGAACAACGCTATACACTTCAAATTGCCGATACCGATGGTGAGCAACCTCGGACGATCTTAACGTCACGTGATCCAATTTTATCACCAGCTTGGACTCCAGATGCCAAGAAAATTGCCTATGTGTCATTTGAAACTAAACGCCCCGCAATTTACGTTCAAGACCTTTCTACAGGTACACGAGAAAAACTTGCCAGCTTCCGTGGTCTTAATGGTGCGCCAAGTTTCTCACCAGATGGTAAGAGCATGTTGTTTACGGCATCTATGCATGGCAACCCTGAAATCTACCAAATGAACTTGGAAACCCGTCAGTTACAACGTATGACCAATGACAGTGCGATTGATACTGAAGCGCGTTATGCTCCTGATGGCAAATCATTTATTTTCACGTCTGACCGTGGTGGCTCTGCGCAGATTTATCGTTACGACTTCGACAGCAGTATCTATAAACGCCTAACTTTCCGTGGCGCATTCAATGCACGTGGCACACTCAGTGCCGATGGCAAAAAACTGGCACTAGTACACCGTCCAAGTGGCAGTAACTATAAAGTCGCGATTCAAGACCTAAACTCAAGTGTCACCAATATTTTAACGCCAACCAGTTTGGATGAATCACCAAGTTTTTCGCCAAACGGACAAATGGTGGTCTATGCCACACGTGAAGGCTCACGTGGTTTGCTCTCGATCATGTCATTGGATGGACGCTTCCGTATGAACCTTCCAAGCGAACAAGGTGAAGTACGCGAACCCGCTTGGGCGCCTAAATAATTTTTAACTGTCTTTTTTAGTAATCATCAGTTTTCATGGAGATGAAGAATGAAATCAATCAAACTTTTAGCCCTTCCGATTTTAGCAACTGCTCTAGTTATGACTGGTTGTGCAAGTCGTAAACCAGCAGCAACAATTGAGGCGGGTCAAAATCCAAATGGTGCCACCACAGTCAACACACAAGGTCTAAGTGAAGATGCTGCATTAAATGCACAAAATCTTGCAGGTGCATCAGCAAAAGGTGTGACTGAAGCCAACAAAGCATTTTTAGCAAAACGTGTTGTTCACTTTGACTATGATAGTAGCGAACTCAGTAATGAAGACTATCAAACTTTGCAAGCACATGCTCAGTTCCTCATGGCTAATGCAAACTCTCGCGTAGCGTTAACAGGCCATACCGATGAACGCGGTACACGTGAGTACAACATGGCATTAGGCGAACGTCGTGCTAAAGCTGTTGAGAGTTTCTTAATCACTACAGGTGTAAGTCCAAACCAACTTGAAGCTGTTAGCTATGGTAAAGAAATGCCTATCAATGCCGGTCATGATGAAAATGCATGGAAAGAAAACCGTCGCGTAGAAATTAACTACGAAGCTGTACCGCCACTATTAAAATAGTAGTCGTTTCTTCAGCTATAAAAAAAGCGCTCAATTTCGTGGGCGCTTTTTTTTATGACTAAACTTGTTCAGGCTTGGGATCTTGGTCAGACTCTTCAGCGTGTTGCATAGACTCAATCATGTCATGCTTATTGAACTTTTTGTACTCAGCTTTGGCTTCATAATCTTGCCATGCTTTTTTTACACTATCCGCTGAAATGTCATCTAGAGTAATCCCTTCGCTCGGCGTTGGAGTCGCATCAAATTTTTGCGTAGTCATTGTTGTGCTCCTATTTTTACCTGATGTTCCTTTCATCAACATAGCACTTTCCACAAGACTTGCAAGGGTAAAATCACAGCAAATAGTCGAGTTTAATTGTTCTTTTGCCTCGTTCTCGACTAAAATATAGCGCAAAGTTGATTTTATTATGTATTCAAGTTTTAGTGGAGCCTTCCCCCTTATGTCATATCTCAATCTGTCCCAATTCTTAGAACAACAAACGGGAAATCTTACGCCTGAATTGGCTCAAGTGATTAGCACAATTGCTAACACTTGCCAGACCATTGATCAAGCTTTGCAAAAAGGTGCCTTAGCAGGAGTTTTGGGCAGTGCACAAAATGAAAATGTGCAAGGTGAAGAACAAAAAAAATTAGATGTGATTTCAAATGACTATTTAATTGATGCTTTAAAAGTACACCCACAGGTTGGTGGTTTAGCCTCTGAAGAATTAGATGAATTCACCCCAGCTCAAGAAAATGGCAAATATTTAGTGTTATTTGACCCTCTTGATGGTTCAAGCAACATCGACATTAATATGTGCGTGGGTACTATTTTCTCAATCTTGCCTGCAAAAAATGCAGTAACTCAAGCTGAAGACTTTATGCAAGCAGGCAACCAGCAAGTTGCTGCGGGTTATGTGCTCTATGGTCCATCCACCATGTTAGCGTTAACAGTCGGTGCAGGTACTGTGTTTTTCACTTTCGATCCTGAAACTCAACAATTCTTGCTCACTTCTGAAAATATTCAAGTAGCAGCAGATACCAAAGAATATGCAATTAACTCATCCAATCAACGTCACTGGGAGAATCCAGTAAAACGTTATATTGAAGAACTTCTTGCAGGTAAAACAGGTCCGCGTGAGAAAGACTTCAACATGCGTTGGGTTGCATGTATGGTGGGCGACATTCACCGTATTCTTTGCCGTAGTGGTATTTTCATGTATCCATACGACTTAAAAGATCCGACAAAAGCAGGTCGTCTTCGTCTAATGTATGAAGCAAACCCAATGAGTATGTTAATTGAACAGGCTGGCGGTGCATCTACAACGGGTCGCGTTCGTATTTTAGACATTCAACCGACTGACCTACACCAACGTGTCCCTGTGATTATTGGTTCTAAAAACGAAGTCGATTTAGTGACTGGCTACCACAACTAATTTTTTAAAATGCGCATAACCATCTAACGCGTTATGCGCACGAGTCTCCCTCATGTCAATCGTTTTTCTTGAATCAAAAGACAACCCAAAGATTAAACATCTGCGTGGTTTAATCGAACAAAGTAGTTACCGTAAAAAGCAAGGTCAAACCGTGCTTGAAGGGACACACTTAGGCTTAGCTTGGGTTGAAAAAAAGAAGAAACTCAATTCTATTTTCACCACTGAAAATGCACTCGAACACCCTGATATTTGCGATATTTTAGATGAATATGAAGGTGCTGTTTTTGTCATTGCTGAAAGCCTGTATCGAGACTTAAGCACATTGGGGACCACTTTGCCCTTCTTGGCAGTTGTAGACTTACCAAGTTCAAGCCAAAGCGTAGACTTTAGCTTAGACACCCTGATTTTGGAAAATATTCAAGATCCAGGTAATGTCGGTACACTCCTCCGCTCCGCAGCTGCTGCAGGGATTAAACAAGTGATCTGCACCAAAGGCTCAGCATCACTTTGGTCGCCACGTGTATTACGCGCTGGTATGGGAGCGCATTTCTCGCTCAACACCTATGAAAACGTTGCCATCGAAGATGTACTCGAGCGCTTTGAAATTCCAGTGTATGTCACCAGCTCACATCAAGCTGAAAGCCTGTATCAAAAAGATTTAACCCAAGCTTGTGTCTGGATCTTAGGTAACGAAGGTCAAGGTGTTTCTGATTTTGCTTTGGCCCATGCCCAAGCAGTTAGCATTCCACAACCAGGTGGTCAAGAGTCTCTTAATGTGGCAATTGCAGGTTCAATTTGTTTCTTTGAAATGGTACGACAGCGACTTTAAAATCGTTAAGTTATATTAATTAAAGTCGGTTCAGCTGAAAAAATAGATTACACTAGAAAAAATAATTAGTTGTGTTGTCAACCAAACCATTATTTCCAACGTTATAGGCACATGATCGAGGAAATAATGGTGGGTATCCAATGACAGGATTTTCCATCTCTATGGATTTAGCACCCAAACAGTCTAAAGCGCAAGATTCGAGTATTCTTAAGAGTACCGCTGAGTCTCGCCTGAAAAGCTTTATGCAAGAAGTGACTGGTCGTGCATTAGTGATGATGGAAAGTGCAACACAAAACCAACATGGCATTGCCATGGATTTGGTGCAAGAAGCCTTTATTTCTCTGCATAAGTCTTATGCAGATCGTTCTACGGAAGAATGGTATCCCCTGTTCTATACCATTTTAACCAACAAATTACAGGATTGGCGTCGTAAAGAAACACGTCGAGCACAACCCTTTTCTTTCTTCAAAAAAGTCAGTCTTGATGATGACGATCTTGAAGTCAATGATGTGGTTGATGAAAGAGCGCTAAATCCATCAGACTTTTTAAGTCAAGCTGTTACTGCTGATGAAATTCAAGAAGCCATTGCGAGCCTTCCAGTTCGTCAACAGCAAGCATTTATGTTACGTGCATGGGAAGGTTTTGATACTGCAACTACTGCACAAATCATGAATTGCTCTGAAGGCAGTGTTAAAACGCATTACCATCGTGCGATTCAAGGCTTACGCCAAGCTCTCGCACATTTGAATCCACATCTAGGAGGATCATCCGAATGAAAGATGATTTCTTAAAGCAAGTAACCTCCAAACTTGATGGACTCGCGCAGCACCACAAAAATAAACCCGTGGTGATGCAACATGTTCTTGATGATATTCAAGATCAAAAGTCCTCACGTTATGGCCTTTGGAAAATGTCTGGTTTTGCTTTAGCTGCGGCTATTGCAGGTTTCGTGGTTCTTCCAAACTCTGTAACTCTCGATGAAAAACCACACAACCAAGTAGTTTCGACTCCGAAACTTTCACCACAGATGGTTGAAGATTTAGAAATGTTATTGGTTTTAGGTGAGGACACCGTTCCACATGGCAGCTAAACGTGTCGCTTTTGCGCTTTGTACACTGGGTTTTTTACAAACCAGTTTTGCAGGTTTTGAACGTTTTTGGATTTTTTCCAAAGATGCCGATACACAAGTATCTGAAACGTGGGAATCGCTATCTGAAGAAGAACAGCGTGCGTTAATTCAACGCTACCAGTCCCTCAAAGAACTCCCAGATGCGCAAAGTGCCGCACTTCAACAACGTATGGATTGGTTCACTCAGCTACCTGAGCAAGAAAAGCAGAAAATGCGTGATACATGGCAACAGATGAGCACCCAAGAGCGACGTGATTTAGGCATTCGCATGCAAAAAGCTGATGCAAATGAACGTGTAAACATTCGTAATGAATATATTAATAAATACATCAATAACCATAACAGCACACATTAAGTTCAGTCAAAACTTATGACCTACTGCTCTCAAGTTCATAAAAAATGCCTCAATTGAGGCATTTTTTATTTTAATTCTAAATTTTACGGCGTTGTCTTAACCACACCAATGACAATAACCCTATCACCCCTAAACCACCGATCGAACCGCCTCCACCGCCACTTGATTCTTTATTGGTATTTTTAGCAGTATTTTTAAAGTAGATCATCGCAGATTTAGACTCTTCAGCCTCAGCATCATAAATTACATATTCAATCTCATAGGGGAATGGGCTGAAATTATTGCGCACTTCAACTTCAATATTACCGCCATAACATACATATTTCTCATACTCTCCAGGACACGGTCCTGTACGCTCTGGTTTAATATTGATACCTGCATCTTGACGAACAATACGAATTGCAAGATTTTCACCATTAGCATCTTGGTAAAATGCTGGTCGCTGATATTCTGAAGCCACAGTGCTAACAGGGCCATCACCGTCATCACTATCATTGGAAAGTGGGTTTATATTTAATTTTAATGTTCCACCGTAATTCAATGTGTATTCGTCTGTTTTGGCAATTGGTTGAATATTGCTAAATTCAGCTTTTAAAATTCCTGACGATGTTGCCTGTGTTGACTTACTCTGAACAGTATATTGACAATAGACATATTCAGAACTATTGGTAGGTTGACCATCTGTTCGATAAATCATGATTTGTTTTAAATCATCTTTCCATTCACAACGCAATGTTGGATCAGCCCTGAGTTTAGAAGTATCAAGGACACCGCCTGTAGCACTGAGTGTTCCAACACCCAAAACCTTAGTTTCAATAATCGCATAATTATCTGTATTGGGTTCTTTTAAAGCTGATGTTCCATCAGCAGAATTAATCACAGCTTCATCTTGAAGTATAAAAAGGAATGGATCGACATAAATCGCACGGTATTTTTGATCAGTTTTTGTCGCGGATAAAAGTGCTTTATAGCGTTGTAACTCCTCATTAAACTCAACTAGAAAGTCAGGGTTAGTATTTTTATTGGCAATTAAATCTTCTAATTCCTTAATATTATCTTCATAAGCTTGTAGACGCTCTACATGTGAGGTGTTTTTCAAATCAGTAATGTCTGCCGCCGCCAAGCGACGAAGTTCAACAGAACCAATATCGCAACTATTGGCATCTTCTGGAGCCAACATCAAGGTTCCATCAACAATACGATCTAAGCCACGCTGATCACTACTATTACAGTCTAATTTGCTGTTGGTATCTAACAAATCAATACCTCCCCCATTGACTTTCGGGAAGTACATTTGTCGAAATAAATTATACTTTGATGGTTCAGTTAATGAACTCAGTAAGCTAGACATAGCAACATTTTTAACATCAATATTGGTATCAACCGAATTACTTACAACCCTTGCACCTTCAGCGAACTCACACTGGCTTGTACTTGTATCAAAAGCGTTATAAGCAACTGTCACACCAGCATCATACTTATCCGACAAAGTCTGTGATCCTAAATAACGGCACGACTTGTATTGGTTATATGCAAGCACATTGTAATATAAAGATTTATCACCAGAATCATCATAATCCAGAACACCTGCTGCACTATTTTCCACAATGGTATTGTTTGAAAGGATAAAACTACTTTCTAGACTTAAATTATGTTCACGAGTATTGATGGCATAAATAATACTTCCGTTTGTAGGACTCGCAATGTTTTTTGCCACAGTATTATTACTCATGGCAACTTTAGGATTCCCGCAGAAGTCAAATGCACTGAGACTCGATGTCAGTCCATTCGCAATAAAACTACTCGCCCTAAATTCTAGATTAGCCTTCACATCCAAAAGACCTGCATTGCACTGCATTGCAAGAATACTACCAACATTCGCCTGATTACCCTGCAACACACTGTTATTAACAGACAGTTGATGTTCCCCTGATCCAACTAAATATAATGCCCCACCTTTCTTAGCAGATTTTGAGTTTAAAATCTGACTATTGTTGAGGGTTAATGCTCCACCAATAAGCAGAGCCCCACCTTCATCTGATGAGTAACCATTTTCTAAAACTACATTTTCAAGTGTTAGACTACTCTGTGTGATGGTGTTAAATAAACGTGATTTCCCAGCCGCATCAATTCGTGAAGTCAACTCACCTAGTGCTGGATACTTAAAACTAATTGGGCTTTTCTCACGATCTAAATATGGACTTTTTCCTAAAATCACAACCTTAGATTCAGGTATGATTTCTTTATCCAACTTATATGTACCAGCTTTTAATTGTATATAATCTGTCTGACCAGAACCTGTATTTCCAGCTGTGCAGCCCCCATAAGCCTTGTTGAGACTCGCTGTTTTAATTGCCTCACGGAGTGAGCATTGATCCATGTTCACATTATCTTCATCTTCAAATGTATTGACATGAATGGTCTTATCTTCCGCTGCAATTAGAGCCATGCTCGCGACCACCACGGCTCCTAACAGTCCTTTCTTAAAATATTTCATGTTTGGCCTTTTCTTTTTATTTTCGACGCAGCAAAATTAATGCAAACAACCCGAGTAAGCTAAGAATTCCAGTGCTTCCTCCAGAGGTTTTAATTTTGTCACTTTCCATATGATTTTGTGGTTCTTGCACAATTTGAACATTCACTTCAATGAACGGAACATGCTCATCAAAGCGTGTTGTTGTGGTCACAAGTTGCAATCTAAAAATATCTGCACCATGCCATGATCCATTTGGCTTATAGGTGATATTCCCTTGCTCATCAATAATAACTTTGCCCTTGGAAACAGTTTGAGTCTGCTGTACACGCATACAACCCGGTTGCCATTCCTCGCCATTAGGCGCCTTGACTGAGTTGAACAAGGTCGCACATTCAGTTTTAGACAATAAATCACTATCCCCTAGCAAATCTGCAACTGAAAGCTTGGCAACTTGGCCAGAGATTAAATCCTGACCAATCAGACTAATGCTGGTAGGGACTTCAATTTCAATTGCGCCTCGGTCGCAAAACGTGTCGTTGCTATTTCGGTTTACGCCTCGTTGATCAGAGTCATCACATTCAATCAGAGTATCAGTTGAATTCACAACTACTTTACCTTTATTCACAATTGGTGAATCTAGCCAATGCATTTGACTCATTAAGATACGTGGGCGTATATAACCTAAAAATTTCTGATTAGGTACCTTATATGGACACAGTAAGCTATCCCCATCTTCAGACATCGTCTTACAATCGCCAACAACATCATTGCCTGCAATCAGAGGACCCGACCAAAACTCATTGGGATAATAATTTACACCACTTCCACAATCCTCTTGTGTAACAAGATTATTCTGAAGCACGGCTTTAGTAACATTTCCAGCACAGTTTTCTGCAATTGTATTTTCAATGTTGCCAAGTACAATACTATTCGCCAAATAAGCCATGTTTGCAGCAGCATCAAAGTAAATACCTTTACTATTGCCAACGACAGTTAAATTGTTCAAAGCCATACCATCACGAACATTGACGACATAGCCCGTATTTTTGACAAAGGTACTACTGACAAGACGTGATGTTAATGTCAATAAGGTAGAATCTTCGTTAACAGTCGCATTATTTAAAGAATAAATATTGGCACTTGTACTGTTTGTTGTTTTATTTTCTTTGAAAACAGAATTAGATATGCGAAAAGAAGGTGCACCACCATACAATATTGCCCCTTGTAGCGCTTGGTTCTTCTCGACCAAACTCGAGCGAATTTCTACTATACTTCGACTGATCCCATCTGCCAACAAGGTTGCAACATTATAAATAGCACCACCTTGCTCAGCAAAACCACCCGTTAATTTGACATATTCTAGACTTAAATATTCATTATTATAAATTAGCCCGCCTTGCCCAACACCACACTCTTGTTCACAGCCTTGCAAACTCACTTCTTTTAAATTCACACGAATTAAAGCGCTTTGATCATTATCAACTCGTAAAATATTATCTTGTCCATTCATTTTTAAAAAGGCATTACTTACACCCTGAACAATGTCATCCCCAACAGAACTATCGTATGTAGTTCTCAGCGTCATATCTTTTTTTATGCTTAAGTGATTGTTTAGTAAATATGTTTTATTTTTTTCAAGCAAAATTGTTGAAATAGCATCTTTACCACCACAACCATAATATCCAGCTTCTGGCATGTCTTGATTAATATATTCGATAGCTTCGCGAAGTGAACATTCCGTGTCATTTTTGACAATATCTGCAGTGGTCGTGACCTTAATATTGTCTGAGTAGGCATGACTCGCCATCAATAGCGTAGCTACACCTATGCTCTTCTTGAGCATAACGATCTCCTTGCTTTTTATTTTATCTTTTCTTTTTATTCTTAGGTTGCATAATCCCTGCAACACCTAACAATTTTCCGTACTCTGTCACAGCTCGAACAATTTCTCAAGTAATATTATGATTTACCGATATTCGTCAATCAACGCATAAATCTGTCTTAAGTTTGCATTACTTAATTTGGTTTTCTCTCCCTTCAATAACTGAATCAACTGTTCCAAGCTTTGTAATAATATCGAGGTTTGATGCGGACCATGTGCAAGTAAATAATCAATAATTTGTTGATCCATATGAATCCCACGACGTGAAAGAACTGACATCACCAGTGTCGATCGGTCAGCATACAAACTACCATTTGGGACTTTCACACTTACCGCTTGGGTTAAACGTGACTGCAAATCAGGTAACTCAAGTTTTAACTCAATGGGAGCAACCCGAGAAGAGAACACCAACTGTCCACCTTCTTCATTGTTATAGTTGATTAGATGGAAAACTGCTTTTTGCCAATGTGGTACTCCACTAATGGCTTCAATATCATCTAAAGCGACCAGATCAAAACGTTCTAAAGAGGTAATTGCTTCAGTCGGAGCATCAAGCAACTCAAGCAATGAAACTTGAATTGCTGTTTTTCCAATTTCCAGATAGGAATCGCAAATTGCTGAGAGCAAATGACTTTTCCCCGAACCTGCACCACCATAGACATAGAAACGATTCATTAAACCCGCATGTAACTGACGAATTGCATCTATAACATGCCCCCACCCTGGCCCAGAAAAATCACTGATCCGAGCATCGAGTTGAGGTTCAATATCTAATTGCAATTGACGCATAGGGGGGTATTTGTCCTAAAGTTCTTTATGGTCGACTTGATCAATCTTACTAGAATTTTCAGATGCTTGCTGATCTTTTACCATCCGATTTTTTAATTCAATATCAACTTCAACCTGATCAGTTTCAATGCTAATTGAACCTGTTGTCGAATCTTGTGAAATAAGTGCTGGTGTTCCATACATAGGGCTATTTTCGTAAAACTCACGTGCATGTCTCAATAAAACCACAATCACAGCAGCTACAGGCAATGCAATCAACATCCCCAAAATTCCGCCCAACTGAGCACCTGCTAGAACCGCAAATACAACTGCCACTGGAGACAGTCCAATTTTATCGCCTAGCAAGAACGGTTGCAGGATATAGCCTTCTACAGCTTGACCAATCATAAAGACCACACCAACTAGCAGTAGCTGCATCCAGTCAATACCAAATTGGAATAAGCTTGCAATAACAGCCGCAATAATACCAACAGCAAAACCTAGATAAGGAATAATACTACATAGGCCTGCGACCATACCGATAATTAAACCGACCTCAAGCCCAATAAGCTGTAAACCAACAGCATAGACCACACCCAAAAGCACCATCACCAAGAACTGACCTTTAACAAAAGCACCCAGTACGCTATGGCACTCTCTAACGATGACAAGTGTCCTTTGCTCGTAGGCTCTTGGAATCAGGCGACGGAAACTATCCAGCATGCGATCCCAATCTAATAGAAAATAGAATGCAATAATCGGAATCAGAACCACCGTACCGCCAATTTGAATAAAGTTCAAACCAGATTGCGCCAATTTAGCAATCATCGCTTGAATGCTGTCCGCACTATAATTGGTTTGTACGTATTCCATAATAGCCGCTGAAATTTGATCAACATCCAATTCCATAGGAACTAAATTAAAGCTGTCTGAAAGCCAAGGGAGGAATTTATAATTTGCCCAATGTATACCTGAAGGAATACTATTTTTGGCATACATTAACTGTTCCCAAATCAACGGAACCAAATACCAAAATGCTAATGTAATGACAACGCCAATACCGATAAAAACAGCACTGATAGATAGCCAACGCGGTAAACCAATTTTATGCAGTTTATCGACTAATGGGCTAAACAGATAAGCGACTAAAAATGCACCAATAAAAGGTAAAACGACAGGTTTGAGTAAATACAACACCCAGAGAATAAGTGCTATACCTGCCAAAATAAAGAAACGCTTCAGTGTACGATCTTGCATGCAATCTCGCCTTTTTCAGATTTAATCGTTATTGAGAAAAATATTTTAGTAAAGATAACATTTTAGCGCAGAAATAACATATGTGTTTCGTATATTCAGGTATAATCGCCCCGCGAATGCGGAGACTTCATTATGAGCAACTCAACTTCTACCCCAAACACTGGTTTAAGCTACAAAGATGCAGGTGTCGACATTGAAGCGGGCGACGCGTTAGTCGATCGTATTAAATCTGTCGCGAAGCGTACTACTCGTCCTGAAGTAATGGGCGGACTAGGTGGCTTCGGTGCACTTTGTAAAATCCCTAAAGGTTATGAAGAACCTGTTCTCGTATCAGGCACAGACGGTGTTGGTACAAAATTACGTTTAGCATTGAATTTGAACCGTCATGACACAATTGGTCAAGACTTGGTTGCAATGTGTGTAAACGATCTTCTTGTCTGTGGCGCTGAGCCATTATTCTTCCTTGACTACTACGCAACAGGTCACCTAAATGTTGATGTTGCAGCAAACGTAGTCACTGGTATTGGTGCAGGCTGTGAACTTGCTGGTTGTGCATTGGTTGGCGGTGAAACTGCTGAAATGCCTGGCATGTATGAAGGCGAAGATTATGACTTAGCCGGTTTCTGCGTAGGCGTGGTTGAGCAAAGCAAAATTATTGATGGCTCTAAAGTTAAAGCAGGTAATGTTTTAGTTGGTGTTGCATCTTCAGGTGCACACTCAAACGGTTACTCTCTACTTCGTAAAATCTTAGATGTTAAGAATATTGATTTAACTCAAATTGTTGATGGCCGCCCACTTGCCGATGCGGCAATGGAACCAACTCGTATTTATGTGAAGCCTATTCTTCAACTTTTAAAAGAAGTTGATGTTCATGCAATGGCACATATTACAGGTGGCGGTTTACCTGGTAACTTACCACGCGTATTACCAAATGGTGCTCAAGCTGTTGTCAATGAAGCATCTTGGGAATGGCCAGAATTGTTTAAACTTCTTCAACGTGAAGGTGGTGTTGAACAGTTTGAAATGTATCGCACATTTAACTGTGGCGTAGGTATGGTTTTAGTTGTCGATGCTGCTGACGCTGACAAAACAGTTAAATTACTGAATGAGCTTGGCGAAAAAGCATTCACCATGGGTCATATTGTAGACAATGCTGAGTCAGTTGAAGGCGCAGACGAAAAAATCCGTGTCGTTTTCGCTTAATTCATATGATTAAAATTGCTGTTTTGGTTTCAGGAAATGGATCAAACCTTCAGGCTTTGATTGATGCCAACCTTTCAGGAAAAATTGTAGGCGTTATTTCCAACAAACCTGAAGCCTATGCGCTACAGCGTGCTGGAAATGCAAGTATTGCAACAGCAGTGATTGAACACAAGCAATATCCAAATCGTGAAGCTTTTGATGATGTTATGCATCAACAATTGCTCGATTGGGATGTTGATCTCGTGGTTCTTGCTGGCTTTATGCGTATTTTAAGTGAGAAATTTGTTAGTGCTTGGGAAGGAAAAATGATTAACATTCACCCTTCTCTTCTGCCGTATTACAAAGGGATGCATACTCATCAGCGCGTACTGAATACTGGTGATCAACTACATGGCTGTACCGTGCACTATGTGACGGCTGAACTTGATGCAGGTCAGGCTTTAGCACAAGGCGTTCTGAAAGTGAGTGTACATGATAATGCCGATTCACTAGCAAGCCGAGTACATGTGCTTGAACATGTCATTTACCCGCAAGTGGTGGAATGGATTTGTACAGGTACAATTCAGCATACCGAAAAGGCTGTGTTATATCGTGGTCAAATCATGCATGAACCTGTGCAATTTGCCAAGTTTCCATAAATTTTAAGATTAAAAAAACGCATCCTCGGATGCGTTTTTTTTATGATGATTTCTAATGCTTTTCTAACAACTGATTAATTAATGGATTGATTTTCGATTCATTACTTTTATATTTCGTTGGATTTAACAACCCACCTGCATGTAATTTATATTCAGCAAAACCGAGCAATTGATCATCTTTATAAAGCCTTAATTCCGCTCTAGTTAATACCATTGAAAAATCCCACTTTTGATAAGCCACATATTTCAAGACATAAACACATTCTAAAGGTTTAGTCCGATCATAAATTTGAGTTGAGATATGACGCGCTTCCAGACCATTTATAAGAATATTTTCAAAGTTAACCACAATAACTTGAGGATTATGTTCAATACAAATATGCGTTAAATCACGTTTATCAATATTATTCAAATGAGAGACTTGAGTGCTTGCACATCCCAGTAACGGAAGTATGAAAAATAAAGAATAAATGGCTTTCTGCATTTATAATCCAAAAAATTACGCTGTTGAAATGAGCCTTTTAATGAGTGTCACCGTTTCTTGTGGTTTTTCCAATGGGAACATATGGCTTCCCTCAACCACTTGATAAGGTATTCCGAATTTCTTTTTCACCATTTGTGGAAAACCTGGACCAATAAATGGCCCTTTCTCAGCGATCAATAAATGCATGGGAACTTTTGGCTGAGCCTGTGGTAACCACCACAATGATGGATTTGTTCTAAAGATATGAACTTCATCCATCTTTGAAATGCTAAGCTCCACACCTCCACGCACACGATCTTCAGTTAACCCATGGTCGATATATGCTTGAAAGCAATCAGGATCAAAGTCTTTATAAAAACCTTTAGCGCCTAACAATTCTGCAGCCTGTTCACGGCTTTCCCAGTGATCTCTGCGTCGCAGTGATAACGCGGCTGGAGACATATTATCCACCACTTTGAGCCCCAGCATCTTCGCAAAGTGTAATGCAAATGAAGCTTTGCCCATAATTAATGGTGGATCAATCATAATGACTTGTTCAAACAATTCAGGACGCTGTAATGCGGCCTGAAAAGTAAGCACTGAACCTAAAGAGTGACCTAAACCAATCACCTTGCGCCCTTGTGCCTGCCGAACAATACTATCAATCACTTGTTGAGTTAAGCTTTTCCAATGGTTATCAATCGGATAGCTTTTATCTGGTCCCAATAGAGGCACATAAATCACATCGTACTGATCAGAGAGTAAGTCAAATAATTTCTGATAGACTTTTCCGGGCACGCCATTGGCGTGCGCAAAATGAATTAAAGGTTTCATTGTAACTTTGTCGTCTGTTCAGTTTGCATTTGGTTTGACAGTGATGATGCAAAACCGGCCCCCATAGACGCACCTAAACGCCCTAAAACAGAATCAAGTGGACTATGTACCACAGTATAATCCATTGCTTTATCTGTATTTAACTCACGTTTTAAAGTATGTAAGTTACCAATACGGTCAGCAATGCCGAGTTTTACTGCCTGATCACCAGTCCAGAAAAGACCTGAAAAGAGCGCTGGATCATTCGATTTTAACTTTTTACCACGACCTTGTTTAACAGCATTAATAAAATGCTCATGTACATTATCAAGTACAGCTTGGACATGTGCGCGCTGCGCAGGATTAACAGGTTGGGTCATAGATAGCAAGGCTTTGTTTTGACCAGATGTCATGGTGCGGTCTTCAACACCCAGTTTTTGCATCAAGCCGGTTACACCATAGTTCGGCATAATCACACCAATTGAACCGACCAAACTTGATGGATTCACCAGAATCTCATCCGCAGCTGACGCAATATAATATGCACCTGATGCACCAGTATCACCAATCACTGCATACAACTTTTTGTCGCCATGTGTTTTCTTTAGGTATTGGATTTCTTGCCAAATCTCGTCAGACTGAACAGGTGAACCACCCGGTGAATTAATATTTAAAACCACTGCTTGGCTTTGCTTATTTTCAAATGCTTTCTTTAATGATTTAATCGTGTCATTACTGTTCACGCTTTGCTCGTCTGCGGCAATTGTGCCCACAATATCAACCACAGCAATATGCTTAGATGCTGTTGCATCCGTACCACTGGTCGAACAACTCTTGGTCATCGCAATTAAAATAAACAAAAGATAGGCAAAAGTCAGAAACTTGAAAAAGATCCCCCAACGACGTGCACGACGTTGTTCTTCAACGGAAGCTAAAACCGCTTTTTCTAAAAGCTTCCATTCATTCCCTGTTGGCTGTTCGTGTGCAGGTTGTTGTTTCGGCATTTCATTTTCTGGTTTTGGTGGCCAATCGGACATATAACAATCCAAACTTGAATAAAATTGCCCTCATTATATACACTGATTTATACAAAACTGTCGAAACCATTCATTTTATCTTATAATATTTTTTGTTTTTATCCACGTACACTATATCGACTCTAAAGAATGACTAAACCACAAGAACAGAACTCGACTTATCGTCTACTCCGTTTTGCAAGTAAACAACCCATTAAATTTTCACGTTTTTTTGCTAGAGGTTTAGCGGGTTTAGTCAATCTTTTAAAAATTAGTAAAAATAATGATGCCCTCAGACTAAATCTGCAAATTGCTTTACCTGAACTTAGTCCAGAACAGCGCGAAATGATTGCGAAACAAGCAGTACGTAATGAACTCACTACTTATTTTGAGTTTTTTAGTATTTGGGGTTCCAGTAACCAAAAAAATATTGAACGCGTTCAAAAAGTACATGGCGAACATCTACTACACGAAGCCCTTGCTGCTAAAAAAGGTGTCGTCTTGATCGTTCCACATTTTGGGACATGGGAAATTATGAACACCTATGTTGCCCAATTTACCGAAATGACCATTATGTATAAACCCGTCAAAGATCCTGGGGCTGACTTATTTGTTCGTGAAGCACGTGGTCGGGAGGGTGCTCATCTTGTTCCTACCGATGAGTCTGGAGTTCGACAAATTTTTAAGGCGCTCAAACAAGGGGGAACAACCGTGATTCTGCCCGATCATACCCCCAAACAAGGCGGGGAAATGATTCCTTATTTTGGTTTTCCCCTAGCCTCAAGTAACCTGAGCGCCAAGCTGATTCAAAAAACCAAAGCCAAAGCTTTACTGCTGTATGCCATTCGTAATGACGATGGCTTTGACATGTACATTGAAGAAATGAGTGACGCGATTTATCAAGGTAGTGCCAATGATGGTACTTTAGTGATTCATCAAGCCATTGAGAACTTAGTCCATCGCCACCCAGAACATTACCACTGGACCTATAAACGCTTCAAAGCCAATTCGAAACTTAGGCCATTGTATAATCTGCCATTTAATGAGGCAGTGCTGCGTTTAGAGCAGTTACGTTTGGAACAACAGAATCAGCCGATTGCAACCACGGTCGAGTCTGACGCTGTGTCATCAACTCAATAAGTCCTGTAGACCTCGCAGTAAAACGTATACTACCGTGCCCTGCCTTAGTCAAAAGTGGAATATTGAGTGCTTTCAAGCGTGCTTGCGTTATTCTACTCGGATGCCCATAACGATTATGAAAACCTGCTGAAGCAACCGCTAGTTTTGGTTGATAATACTTTAAAAATGCATAAGCTGAACTATGACGACTACCGTGATGCCCCAAGATCAGGACATCAACTTTTAAGTCAGGATAATCCTGCAATAATTGAAACTCGGTTTGCCAGCCAGCATCGCCCATAATCAAAAAATTCTGATAAGGCTGTACATTTTTCACCTGTATATAAACTACACAAGATAGCTCATTTTGCTGATACGGTACTTGTGCCAATTGACTGGCTTTTGGTGATAAAATTTTGATCTCAACGTGTTCAGACCAATGCCAAATCTGCCCTTGTTTACAATAATCAAAACGAGACTTGCTAGCCACATCCAATTGCTGATTGGAATAGACTTGATTGATCGACAACTCATTTTTTAATGTGGTATAGCTTCCACTATGATCTTGATCCAAATGCGTAAGTATCAATGAATCTAATTCACTCACACCTTGTTTCGATAGAAATGGCTGAATCACCTGCTTAGCAATACTAAACTTCGTTTCATCATAGGAGCCTCCGACGTCAATCATGGCATGCTGTTGACCATCCTGCATATACACCGCCTGCCCCTGACCAACATCAAGTACAATTAATTCAAAAGGATGCTGCTTTGCACTCAGCCCAAGTAGCGGAAAAACACTCAATACTACCCATGTTTTGGGTAAAGTCGACTTGGGCATAAAAATAATGCTGAGTACCACAATGAGCAAAATTATCTGCCAAACGTTAAGTGCAACCGACAACAATTTGATCGGAAGCATGGCATCTAACAAGTGGAGTATGCTCAACAAAAATAGCAATACCCAATCTGCCAACTGAAACAAAAGACTACTCAGCGGTTCAAAAACATAAAAGGTAAAAGCAGCCAAAACATCCAATGGCACAACCACTAAGCCAATCAAAGGAATGGCCACAAGGTTACTGATAGGACTAATCCAAGAGACTTGTTTAAAGAAAATGATCACCAAAGGCAAAAGTGCGACAAAGATTTTCCACTGCGACTCTATCAACAGTTTGAGTGCGAATATAAGTTGCTGTTGCCACGTTTGGGAGCCACTCAAATCAAGCCGAATGGTGGTTTGATAAATGCGTAAAAGTACAAAACATGCCCCATAGGACAGCCAAAAAGCAGCTGATAGAATCGAAAAAGGATCAAACAATAAAAGAAGTGATGCACTCAATAAGAGCAACGTCAAAGCCGAAATTTTCTGCCTGAGCCAAACCAACGCTGTTAAACAGAAACAACTGAGTAAAGTCCGCATTGCAGGAATCTCAAAACCAACAAAGGCACAATACAGCAACACACAGAGGAAAAATGGCAATAGCAATAAATATGGACGTGGTACTATAAGAAAAATACGTGAGTAAAATCGGTTGACTCCTTTTTGTAAGAGCCAGCAAAACATCACAGCAAAGATGAGTACATGCGGCCCTGAAATTGCCAACAAATGACTAATACCAAAACGTTGAAAGAATATTGTTGTTTCCTTATCTAAGAAACTTTCATCCCCTGTCAGGAGCGCTAAAATTAAGCCCTTATGACTTAAGGGCTGTATATAAATAAAGTTGCGTATCTTTAAACGCTGTCGCTCTATACCTAACTGGAGTTGCTTGAAGATGGTTTGCTGCTTTCTTAAATGACTGGCATAGCCTAACGCGTAAATTTCTGCCTCAGATAAGGGTTGTATTTGCTTGAGTTTGAAACCAGACATAAGATTACGTTGCAGATACCACTGCTCAAGATCGAATACACCTTGCACTGCATAACTATGCGCAGGACGTATTTCCCCGGTCAGTCGGTAGTATTTCCCAAGTTCCAACACCTCTTGCTGATCCGATATCCTTTTTTGAAAACCTAACCATTGGACGGGTTGCTCGTGTCGGTTCAAGACCTGTATTTCTTGCTGAATGGTCTCACTACCCAGTTGGTTAATCTTTGCAATATAAACAATGACTTTAGTATCTTCCACCCGGGTTTCTTTATAGGCTAGACGTTGCTGCAAAGCCGATTGCGCATAATGATATCCTGCAGTTAAAAACAACATGAAATAAATTAATCCGCATATAAACTGTAAAATAAGCGCGGGTTTATGCTTAAAAAGAAAAAACTGTAAAGGTAAAAGTCCGATGACCAAAATCAATGCTGGGTAAAAAAGATGATTTAGGATGGAGACGCTCTGCCCCATTAATGCAATTCCTAAAATCCAAGCAACAGCATATAAAAGCTTCATTTTTTATTCAGTTATTGTTTTTATTGGCGCCATAATAAAGCCCACCGAAGTGGGCTTCAATAGATAGTGGCTTTATCTCATATTTTTGTCGGCACTCAGCCTAATCATTGACCCAAAGACCATCTTGCATATGCAAAATAGAATCAGCCGACTGAGCCAGTTGCTCATCATGCGTCACGATCAACATCGCCATATTGAATTCCTGACGTAAATCCATCAGCAACTCAAAAATTTTACTTGCTGTTTTCCGATCTAAATTACCTGTCGGTTCATCTGCCATCATCAAGGCAGGCTTAGCCACCAATGCTCGCGCCAAAGCAACGCGTTGACGTTCCCCACCTGAAAGCTCACCTGGTTTATGGGTTAAACGATGCGTCAATCCTACACGTTCAAGCAAGTATTCAGCCTGTTTTTGCACATCTTTAAAGTTGGTGCCTTGGCGTAACATCAGCGGCATGGCCACATTTTCTAAAGCCGTAAACTCAGGCAACAGATGATGGAACTGGTAAACAAAACCTAAGTGTTGATTACGTAAATAGCCACGCTCAGCTTCATTCAAACTGTCAAAACGATTACCCTGTAAAAATACCTGTCCAGAGCTCGGACGGTCTAAACCGCCCAATACATGTAACAACGTACTTTTACCCGAACCACTCGACCCCACAATTGAGACAAATTCGCCTGCTTTGACTTGTAGAGAGAGACCTTTAATCACTTCAACGGTCGACTTACCATCGGTAAAGTGCTTTTCAATATTTTGTGCTTCTAAAACAATTTTACTCATAGCGTAATGCCTCCGCAGGTTGGATTTTTGCAGCACGCATTGCAGGATAAATTGTTGCAAGGAAACTTAAAATTAAAGACAGGGACACAATGGTTAATACATCTTGCCATCTTAAATACGAAGGTAAGTAATTAATAAAATAAGCATCAAATAAATGAAGTCCCATTACATTGTTTAGCCAACCCACCAAGCTACTAATACTTGAAGCGAAAACAATACCGAGAATCGCACCAGATACCGTACCAATCACACCAATAATCGTACCCTGAACCATAAAAATACGAGTAATAGTTGCTGGAGAAGCCCCAAGAGTTCGTAATATAGCAATATCCGATTTTTTATCGGTGACAACCATCACCAAGGACGACACAATATTAAATGCAGCCACCAAGACAATCAGGAACAGTAATAAGCTCACCATCGCTTTTTCCATTTGGATCGCACTAAATAAGTTGCCGTGAGTATAAGTCCAATTTGAGGCATAAAAACCGCTTGGCAGATCCATGACAATTTCATCTGCCACTTTCGGCGCAACAAAAATATCATCTAGTTTCAAGCGAATACCTTGTGCTCCATCAGGTAAGCGCAGCAAAGTTGATGCATCATTAAGAGCAATATAGCCTATCATCGAATCAACCTCAGCACCAATGCTGAAAATCCCCACAATTTTGAAACGCTTAAAACGTGGTACGACACCCGCTGGTGATGGTGTTGCCTCAGGTAAAACCAAAGTCACACTGTCATTTAAGCCTAAACCTAAGGCATCGGTCATTTGTTTGCCTAAAACAATACCAAACTCACCTTTTTTGAGCTTATCAATACCCCCTTCAACCATGTGGTCTTGGATAATCGAAACCTTTTTTTCATACTCAGGTTCAATTCCCGTGACCATGATTCCAGCCACTTGGCCTTGTGCAGTCAGCATCCCCTGCAATTGAGTAAAAGGTGCCACACCCGTGACATGCTCTTTTGTTTCAATTTTTTTTGCAAGTTCGGGCCAATTTGTTAAAATTTGTGTTGAAGAAACAGTGGCTTGAGGTATCATTCCAAGTACACGAGTTTTCAATTCTCGGTCAAAACCATTCATTACAGATAACACTGTAATGAGTACTGCCACACCCAGTGTGAGACCGATCATCGAAACCAGTGCAATAAAAGAAATAAAGTGGTTGCTACGCCGTGCGCGAGTATATCTCAACCCTATATACAGCGAGATTGGTTTAAACATACCATCTAGTCCGAGGTCATAATTATGGAAAGTTTACAGCATCAAAACGTTCAAACTGAACGTCGTGTGATGTCTCGAATCGACGCGGCCTTGAGAATTAACTATCAGATTATTTCTGATGATGTTGCCCTTAATGACCCTTACGATCCTAATTTTGTTTTGCCACGCTATTTTCTACTACTCGCAGAATTAGATCAATTTGATCATGCCCTAAACTACGAATTAGAACAATTATCTGAAAAAGATCAACAAATTGCTCGAATATTATCCCTATTTAATCAAAAATTAAACCTGATCACGGGATCTTTGTACGACACGATTGTACAAACCATGTTACCTACACCTGAGCATGTCAACTTTTCAGAAAGTGGTTTAAGCTTTTACAGTGACAAGCAAATTCAAGATGGTACCTATATACATCTGACTTTGAGCCATCCCGAAAACTTCTTCCATATTGCAGCCATTGCGCAAGTGGTATATAGCAACGCAGAAGAAAATGATAAGTATCGCACGGGTGCATACTTTATTACCTTGCACCCGCAAGATCGTGCGAAACTCGCAGACTGTATTTCATTAAGCTTAGAAGATCATTAAAAAGCCAAAAACTCGGACTAGTTTGGACTTTTTAATTTTTGGGCAAGTTTGCGACTTGCCTGAAGATCTTTATAAAAATAGACAAATAAGCCAGATAGCAATACCGCTGCGCCCAAGAGGACTAACATCGACAGTTTTTCGTGGTTGAGTACTGCACCAATAAATAAAGCAATCATCGGCGTCATGACTGTTGTCAATGACAACGTTGTCGGCTGAATTTTTTGTACCAAATTAAAATAACAGAACATTGCAATCAATGACGCCATAATGACGGTATAAAGTAGTGCCAAACAAGTTTTCAAATCGGGCATTTGCTGCGGTGCATACTGCCAAATAAATGGCACGATACATATTGCTGCTACGGTTGAAACCAAGATTGACCCCGTTGCTTGTGCAACAGGTTCGATATTTGCATTGACTTTTTTCACCCAGAAAATAGAGGCTGCATAAGAAAATACACTGAGTAGCATCAGCCCAATCCCAAAGGGATGCACATGCTGTGTATTTCCAGCAAGACAAATAATGGCCAATCCCACCAATGCAATACACATCCCGAGCCACTGCATTGCGCTCAAATAGGTCTTAAAGTAAAAACGTCCGATCAGCCCTGCCATAATGGGTGCTAAGCCAAACATTAAGGCAATCATGCCTGAACTAATATAATTGGTTGCGACATAGGTAAAAAACTGCGAGCCGATCAAGCTAAAAGAACCAGCTAAATAACTATGCCACGCAACTTTGTTGGTCGGGAACTGGCGCTTTAGAACCAATAACAAACAAATCGCCAAAGGTAGTGCAATAAAAAATCGCAATACCAACGCCCACAGCATATGTAAATCGGTCACACTCCACACAATCGCTAAAGGCGTTGTAGACCAAATAAAAACCAGTAATCCATAGGTTGCCATCAAATTGGCTTTAGAAGACATAATCGGCTCGATGCTAGATAGCTGTTTTACGTTTTTGCTTTTGGATGGTTTGATCTAAAGAACTGGAGAACTCTCGTTTATCTCGTTCGGAAATAGGGGGAGGACCACCTGTTTGAACACCTGCCCCACGTAAGGTATCCATAAAGTCCCGTAAATGCAGTCGCGCTTTGACATTTGCAGTGGTGTAAATTTCACCACGAGGATGAATCGCAACCCCTCCTTTTTCAATCACTTGTGCGGCAAGCGGAATATCCTGAGTAATCACAATATCGTTGGCTTGCATGCGATCAACAATTTCTTGATCAGCCGCATCTGCCCCGCTCATCACCTGAATCGAATTAATACGGATGGATGGCGTAATCCCAACATTTTGGTTTGCCACGAAAGTGACTTCAAGCTGATAACGATCTGAAGCACGTAAAATCACTTCACGTAAGATTTTAGGTAATGCATCAGCATCCACCCACAGTTTAAATGGCAACACTTTGCATCCACGAACAAAAGAAACTGTCTTAGTCTAACAAACTCAGTGCGTTAGATTAATAGATAAAACCGCTCAAAATGACAGTGTTAACCATCGCCAAATACTTTTAAAGTATAATCCATCATGACTGTGGCAGGATTTAAAAGCCAAATTCAAGCCATATCTATGTGCTTTTTCATGATTCTTCAGTAAAAATATAATAAAGGACTTGAAATATAGAAATAACCCTCGATTTAATAGGGATATATCACCTCATTCAATCGTGCATATGAACAATCAAAATAGTCCAGAAATAATCACCATTGATGACCAAAACTTTGGTAGCCACGTCGAACATTGGAATTTACTCACAGATCACCCTGCACAAGATGTACCCAAATGGTTAGGTTTAGCTTTAAATGCGCCGATTATGCCAATGGGGTTGTGCCAAACTGAACAGGATATGGATGCAAACTGTTGGTTAATCCAAGGACCAAGTCAAGCTGCTGTTCAGCTTACACAAGTGATTGCAGTTGAAAATAATAAGCCTACAGCAGTAAAAACTGCATTCCCAAGTTTCAATAGCCCCTACAAAGTTCCTGTTGTGGTTGAACGTATCATCCGCTGTCAATCAAACACGCAAGCTGTTCTACGCCTAAATTTAGGTAATAACAGCATTGTATATGCTTACGATAGTCTGTATAGCGTGAATCATGGCCAATACCAAAAAGACCAAACCTATGTTGCACAACTCAATGCATGGGCATATGAGCTAGAGGCTGTTGCAGAACATGAACAACTTGTCGTTGATGATCCCGCATCCATTAAACACCATCGCGCACTAAACGATATTTTAGCAGCAAACAATGGTATTGCCCCTGCCAACCTCCAAGAGCAAATCGACGCATGGGAACCAAAGTCAGATGACGATAAAGAACCTGTGACTGTAGATTTTTCAAAGATGGTTGCCTATTTATATGGTGAAAAGATTGGTCAGGAAGATGAAGCATGGTTTCAAGGCAATATTGTGGGTAAAACTAGTATGCAATTTATGGAGCAAGACTACACGTTGCTTGACGTTGCCTTAATTCATGAAGAAGACCAAGCTGCAACCTTGATCCGTATTGCCACTAAAAACCCAACTTATGCACAGTTCAATATTGGGCAATACATCCGTGGTAACATTTGGATTCAAGCCAACATTTATTCATCAAATCAATAATTTAAACAAAAATCCAACTCAGATTACGAAGCAATTTGTATCGACTGAGTTGGATTTTTTTATTTTTATAGCTCACTTTTATTTTAATTTAAATTCATTTGTATAAAACTTATCCACATTTTATATTAATTCCATCTATTTTAAATTCATTTTAAAACCCATTTACCCACAGTTTTAAATTCATTATTTTAATTTAATTTATATATTCAAAACTTATGAGTTCTACGACTTTCATATAGTTAGCTCTTGCCAGAAGCAGACTTTGATATAATTTTTAGATAAAACTAAAAAAATTAATAATGATGTATAATCGGCTTTGATTATTTTTATTTAGTACTTTATTTAATCATTTTTTTATGTTAAAAATATAAACATGCAATAGGATTTAAACGATAATTAAATCGGAATAAAACTTCCATGAAAATTATGCAAGAAGAAAATATACAGCATGTTGAACATCAATTAGAAAAGCGTTATCAGCTTGATGCTTATTCGTGCATGTTCTTTGTGTTAGGCATGATGATTTCTGCCTACTTCTTACATCAATTCATTTTGTAATTGATGTGACCTTCGCAGCCCCATTCAAAGAAGCCAACGATTGTTGGTTTTTTTACGTCTAAAATAGCCAAAACAAAGTCATCTAAACTTTTTTTCTTCTACCGCGCTTAGCTGTGTGGTCTTTTATGCGCTTTATATAATATTGTTCAGTAAATATTTGCCCAAAATACTCAACAGGCTGTTCACTCATATAAACAAAACCATATTGCTCATACAATTTTTTTGCAGCCTGATATGGTTGCTCAAGCCACGTTTCCACCGCCTGAAAGTCATGTAACTCACAAAATTGCATTGCATGTGACATGAGCCGTTGACCTATGCCCTGTCCGCGCCAAATATCATCCACCATCAACCACCGAAGTTGAGCATTGGCATTGCCTAAGTTTTCTGCATCAATCGCAACACAGCCCACAATACGATTTTGATGTAAGGCAAACCAAATTTCATTACGCGCCTGATCTAAGCGACCAATAAAATCAGCTAACTCGCGTGCAAACTGAATTTCAATCACATCATGTGATGTGCTATTCATTCGATAAAACTGGCGCAACATATCAATCAGCCGGGCAACACAGCCTGTTTGATAGCCAGAGACAATTTGAATATTTGTAGTATGTATTGTAGTTGCTGAGATGCGGAAGTTTTTTAGTGTTTCAATATACAGGGCTAAACCCTGTAAAATCAGTTGCTGTCCATGTTCATCTAAATTTTGCAATGCCGCACTGATCTGACTTTGATCAGCTCTATGAATATGGTGAACTGTACTGAGCCCCTGCTCGGTTAAGCAAACTAACTTGACACGTCCATCTTCGCTACTACTGAATTCCTCAATTTCACCCGTTTGTTTTAACTTGGCTAACATTCGGCTCACACTTGATTTGTCCAAACCCAAGTGTTCCACCAAAGAAACTGCACTCTGTTGCCCTTGTTGCTCTAAACAAAGTAAACATTGCACAGACGATGATGACAATACTTGATCTAAACCATTCTGTAGACGACCATACTCACGAACCAATTGCTGAGTAGACTGACGAATGTGATCAATTGGACTAATCGGCGTTCGACTCATAACGTTAGCCAACTTTAGTGTACATATCCAGCATATTTACATACTCATAAAAACTAAACAATAGATAAAAAAATATTTTAGATATAAAAAAACCTGCGAGCCTAAACTCGCAGGTTTTTGAAAAATATTATAAAAATTAGAACAACCGATTCATACCGTTTAAGGTTGCAACCCGGTAAGCTTCCGCCATAGTTGGATAGTTGAATGTGGTTTCCACAAAATATTTGATGGTATTATTTGGACTATTCATCACAGCTTGACCAATGTGAATAATTTCCGAAGCGTTGTTACCGAAGCAATGTACACCCAGCACTTCCAAAGTTTCTCGGTGGAACAGAATTTTCAATTCACCCACCGTGTCACCCGTAATTTGTGCACGTGCCAAGTGACGGAATGAAGCCTGACCCACTTCATACGGAATTTTTTCTTCAGTTAACTCTTGTTCAGTTTTACCAATCGAAGAAATTTCTGGAATAGTATAAATCCCTGTCGGAATATCAACAACAGGTTCAACGCCTTCCTCACCGCTCATATTTGCACCCGCACAACGACCTTGGTCGTATGCAGCAGAAGCCAGTGAAGGCCAGCCAATCACATCACCTGCAGCATAAATATTTTCTACTTCGGTTTGGTACTGATCATTCACCGTAATCTGACCACGACTGTTTGGTGTAATGCCAACATTTTCCAAACCTAAGCCATCCGTATTTCCAGAGCGGCCGTTACACCATAAAATGGCATCGGCTTTAATTTTCTTACCGCTTTGCAAATGCAGTACCACGTGATCATCATAGGTTTCAAGATGATCAATCTGCTCATTATGGCGAATCAAAACACCTTGTTGGCGTAAGTGATAAGATAACGCATCTGAAATTTCATCATCAAGATAACTCAGCAGTTTGTGCTGTGTGTTTATCAAGTCAACTTTGTGATCTAGCCCAATAAAAATAGACGCGTATTCACAACCAATGACACCTGCACCATAAATAATGATTTTTTGGATGGAATAATCAAGATCTAAAATTTTGTCTGAATCGAATACACGCGGATGGTTAAAATCAAGCGCCGCAGGACGATATGGACGACTACCCGTTGCAATTACGATTTGTTTACATAGGATCGTTTCTTTAATGCCTTCAGGGCTAAACACTAAAACTGTATTTTGGTCTTGGACATAGGCGCGACCATGGAAAATATCAATTTTGTTACGGTCATAAAAACGTGAATGCGTATCTACTTGTTGTTGAATCACTTTATGTGCATTTTGAAGCACTTGCTTCATGGTAAACTGACGCCAGTCGCCCATTTTTTTAAACATTGGATCACGACGATAGCGAATAATGCTCGATACCGTTTGACGTAAAGCCTTACTTGGAATGGTCCCCACGTGGGTACAGTTACCACCGAGCTGCTCACGTACATCCACAATCGCAACACGCTTTCCAGATTTGGCAAGTTTCATTGCCGCGCCTTCACCCGCAGGGCCTGAACCTAGAACGACCGCATCGTACTTAACGAAAGTTCCACCAACGACCTCTTTTTTACGTGGCATTCAACGCTCCTTCTTCAAAAAACTTATTACTTATCTTGGGCATATTATGACGTAATTGCAGGCAATTTGCTGTATTTAGCTTACATATATTAAGTGATAACCACATTTAGTAAATGAATAGTATTTCTGCCCTATCAATTCGCATTTCCGCTATACTAAGAACTGCTATTTTTAGCATCTCCCCCGTCAAAAACAGTGGAATAGTTGAATATGTCTGAAAACCGTAAACCTGAGCAGGGTATCAAACTTCGTGGCGCAGAAAAGGTCGCGCGTATACCTGTAAAAGTTATTCCTACGGTTGAAACGCCACGCAAGCCGGATTGGATTCGCGTGAAAATGGCAGCACCCGAAGAAGTGCAACGCATTAAATCAACCCTACGTGAACAAAAACTACATACTGTTTGTGAAGAAGCTGCGTGTCCAAACCTACCTGAATGTTTTGGTGGCGGTACTGCAACCTTTATGATTATGGGTGACATTTGTACACGTCGTTGTCCTTTCTGCGACGTGGCACATGGCCGTCCAAATGCACTTGATGCAGACGAACCACGTCACATGGCTGAAACAATTTCAAACTTAGGTTTAAAATATGCTGTGATCACCTCTGTAGACCGTGATGA
This sequence comes from Acinetobacter sp. UBA6720, assembly GCF_002454215.1. Classification (NCBI taxonomy): domain Bacteria; kingdom Pseudomonadati; phylum Pseudomonadota; class Gammaproteobacteria; order Moraxellales; family Moraxellaceae; genus Acinetobacter; species Acinetobacter sp. UBA6720. The sequence continues at coordinate 8,654 of NZ_DKIK01000140.1, read as the reverse complement.
CTTACTTGACGGTGGTGCACAACACTTTGTTGATTGTATTAAAGAAGCACGTGCATTAAGCCCGAATACTTTACTTGAGATTTTGGTACCTGACTTCCGTGGTCGTATGGACATTGCGCTTCGTATTATGACTGAGTGTCCACCCGATGTTTTTAACCACAACATTGAAACGGTACCGCGCTTATACAAAGCGATGCGTCCAGGTTCAGACTACCAACACTCTTTAAATCTGTTGAAAATGTTTAAAGAATATTGCCCTGACGTTCCAACCAAATGTGGTTTGATGGTCGGTATTGGTGAAACTGAAGAAGAAGTCATTTCACTTTTAGATGACTTGCATGCACACGGCGTTGACTATGTAACGATTGGTCAGTATTTACAGCCTTCAAAAGAGCATGCGCCGATTGACCGCTTTGTTACACCAGAAGAATTTGAACGTTACACTGCACATGGTCAAAAGCTAGGCTTTAGAAATATTTGGGCAGCACCAATGGTTCGCTCAAGTTACTTCGCTGACCGTCAATACTATGGCGAACCTGTAGCAGCAGTACGTCGCAAAGTAGACCCTGCGAAAAAGATTGCCGTTCAAACGATTGAAGCTTAATTTCCTGTGGTGTTAAACAGTTAAATGCAAAAATTAAAAGCCCTCATATGAGGGCTTTTTTTATTGCGATCGTCGTTCTTTATATTTTTCAATTACGTATTCATACATTTCTAACACAGTCATTGCTCAAAAAACACCCTAATCTAATTCGAAGTCTAAAATAATTGTATTGCTACACATCAAATCAAATTCATTTTATTACACCTTTTTAGTCTACGTTTTGTCCTATTTTCCGTGAAATTTTATAAAACGTATGACTCACCTCACGGTGTAAACAACGGGAGGTTTCAATGGGTTTCATTTTCGCCATTCTTCTTTTAATCTGTACCCTCTGGGCTATTTTTTATTTTGAAGTCAGTCGCTTACTTGGGACTGCAATCCTTATTTTTGCATCCCTATTCACTGCTATTTTTATTAATCCATGGTCACTACTTCTAGGTCTACCCTTAATTATTCTCAGCCTGATTGTGGTTATTGATCCATTACGCAAGTCCTTAATCACGCAACCTGCCTATAAAGCTTTAGCCAAAGCCATGCCGAGTATGAGCAGTACCGAACGCGAAGCATTGGATGCAGGCACCAGTTGGTGGGAAAAAGAATTATTTATGGGTGCGCCTGACTGGAAAAAATTTGATGGTTATGTCTATCCAACCTTGTCTGCTGAAGAACAGTCCTTCTTAGATCATGAAGTAGAACACCTTTGCGGTTTACTCAATGAATGGGAAATTCACCATCACTTAAAAGATCTTCCTGTTGAAGCATGGCAATACATCAAAGAACAAGGCTTTTTGGGTTTAATTATTCCCAAAGAATACGGCGGTCGTGCGTTTAGCTCCTTTGCCCAAAGCCGCATCATGAGCAAAATTTCTTCACGTTCACTAACTACTGCCGTCAGTTGTATGGTGCCCAACTCTCTAGGTCCAGGTGAGTTGCTTTTACATTATGGAACTGAGGAACAAAAACAACGCTATCTACCGGGACTCGCCAAAGGTGAAGAAATCCCCTGCTTTGGTTTAACCAGTCCCGAGGCTGGTTCAGACGCAGGTGCAATACCTGATACAGGCGTGGTCTGTTATGGCATGTTTGAAGGCCGAGAAATACTCGGTTTACGTATGAACTTTTCAAAACGCTGGATTACTCTGGCACCTATTGCAACTGTGATTGGTCTCGCTTTTAAACTTTATGACCCTGATGGACTCTTAGGCGATGCAAGCAAAACTGAATACGGTATCACCTGCGCCTTATTACCTGCCAGCCATGCAGGTGTCCAAGTCGGTGCACGCCATAATCCTGGTTCTCCTTTTATGAATGGAACGGTCGATGGACAAGATGTTTTTATCCCACTCGATTGGATTATTGGTGGGGTAGAAAATGCAGGTAAAGGTTGGCGCATGCTGATGGAGTGCTTAGCCGTAGGTCGCGGTATTTCCCTACCTGCGCTCTCCACTGCTTCTGCTGAAATGGCCTATTTAAGCATCGGTGCTTTTGCCAAAGTCCGCCAACAGTTTAAAATTTCTGTGGGACATTTTGAAGGTGTGCAAGAAGCCACCAGTGATATTGCCAGCGGTGCGTATATGTTAGAAGCTTTTCGCTATATGGTGACCTGTGGTTTAAATGAAGGTGGAAAACCTGCTGTAATGACAGCTATGGCCAAATACTATGCCACTGAAACCATGCGTAAAATTGTCAATCACGGCATGGATGTCGTTGGTGGACGGGCTGTGCAAATGGGGCCACGCAATTTTTTAGCACTGAATTATCAAGCCATCCCCATTTCGATTACTGTTGAAGGGGCCAATATTTTAAGCCGTTCTTTAATGATATTTGGTCAAGGTTCTATGCGCTGTCATCCTTATTTATATGAAGAGCTGCAACTCCTTCAAGCAGAAGATACAAAAACCGCTTTAGCGCCTTTCGACACGCTACTTTTTAAACATTTGGCTTATACCTTTAACCGAACAGCACGTTCATTCAGTTATGGCATGTTCGGTGGTCCTTCAGATGCTTCCGCACAGACAGATGATTTCTCACGTCCTTTTTACAAAACCATTAACCGTTTCAGTGCCAACTTCGCTTTAACCGCAGACCTTTGTTTAGGCTTACTTGCAGGTGATATTAAGCGCAAAGAAATGCTTTCAGGGCGTTTAGCCGACATTCATGCTTATTTATTTATCGCGACTGCTATTTTGAAGTTTTATGAAAAAGGACAACATAGTGAGGTGGAACAACAACATGCTCAACTAGCTTTAGAAAAAGCATTCGTGCAAATTCAGGATGCATTTGATGGGCTACTTGCAAACTTTCCTATACGAGCCGCAGCTCGCATAGTCAAATTCATCTGTTTCCCTTTTGGTCGTGTTGCCCAACAACCAAGTGACCAGCTAAAAACGCAATTAGGACTTGCTATCATGGAAAATAACCCGTTCCGTGAACAACTGAAGCAGCATGTTTTTTACAATACCAATCCCGATGATGTCTTTGGGCGTATGGAAAATGCGTTCCAAGCAGCACTAAAGATTGATCCGCTGTGGACGAAGTTTAAAAAAGCGGAGTCCAAAGGACAATTTGAAGGCTTAGATTTTGAATCACATATTCAACATGCGCTTGAAACAGGGTTCATCAGCTCTGAGGAAGCGGATCAGTTGCTTCATTACAACACTCAACGCTTCGATAGTATGCTCACCGATATTTTCGACCATGAGCTTGAACAGACACTCTCTTTAAATAACCCCTATCACACCAAAATTTCAGATATTAGACTCTAATCGTCTTATTGGTTTTGTGGAATTGCTAAAAAATAAAAGTTCGTTTACGGGCTTTTATTTTATCCACACAATATAAACCATGACATCGAAGCAAAGTTTTAAATCCAATAGACGTTTAAACGGTAATAGAACTCTTCCACCTCCAAACGGACTTGATATCCCAATTGGGTGAGTTCTGCTGAAAAACGGCGAATATCCTGTAAAGGTAAATGTTTTGGCAGCACTGTAAATACCGCAGTATTTCCCTGTTTGGCACTTTCTTCAATCAATGAGGCCAAACGTAATTTGTAGATCTCAATATCTAAATACGCTTGGTTAGACATAATTTTTGCTTGTTCAGCATTAATAAAAGCAGCCATTCCTTTCCTCAAATTACATCATTGTATAGGCAATGAAAATAACGCAGAAACAAATACTCAATCAGATGATTTAGTAACGCCATGTAGCCTTTTCGGCTAAAAAAAATCTTCAAAATTTAATAAATTTAATATTCTTCTACCGTTGCTTTAAATCTTACTCATTTAGAGGCTCACCAAACATTACAGAAAAAATAAATAAAATTACCATCTATTTAATTTAAATAATAATTGTTATCATTTGCAACACTATTTACTAAAGCACCAACTGTCTTCCATGAATAGCACCACTCAAATTGATGCCTTGGTTCATTCGGAAAAAGTTCGTCCGAAACCAACCAAAAAGAAAAAAGTCGATACCCCCGTTAGCTACCGCCTTATGGTGTTGTACCGATTTGCTCTTGCCTTACTTGGAGGCTATCTCCTTGCAGCACTTTCTGCATTAGCCATTGCTAAAATCTTTATAGCCAATCCTGTGAATGCGGCTATGAGCGCTACACTCATTGCATTTTGTCTTAACTGTGCTGCCTTTATTTGGGTCTTTATGGTTCAAAAAACCTTAAAAGCAACGCTCGGTATTGCTGTGCCATGTATTGCACTGTATGCCCTACTCAAATTTTTAGGATAGTTTTTCAATGCGTGTTGATCAAAAAGCGGAAGGACCGCGCCAATCCATGTCATGGTTGCATACATGGGCCAGTCTCATTTTAGGGTGGCTGCTGTATGCAATTTTTGTGACTGGAACACTCAGTTTTTTCCAAAATGAAATTTCTACTTGGATGAAACCTGAAACCCATCAATCTATCCCTGCACAGTCTCAAGTACAACAAATGCAGGTCGCACTCAACTATTTACAAAAAAACCACCCTGATGCAGGCAGTTGGAACATTCAACTACCCAACTCACGGCAAACTACGACTGAAGTAACTATTCGTGCCGTCGGCGAAGACCCGAAAGCACGTCGTGGTGGGACACGGATCACCTTAGACAGTGCAACTGGTGAAGTGATTGAACCACGGGATACGCGTGGTGGTGGGTTCCTGTACCGTTTCCATTTTGAATTATACGGTTTACCGCGTCTGTGGACACGTTGGTTGGTCGGGATTGCCACCATGTTCATGTTGGTTGCAATTGTTAGCGGTATCATCACTCATAAAAAAATCTTTAAGGACTTCTTTACCTTTCGCTCAGGCAAAGGTCAGCGTTCATGGCTAGATGCACACAACGCAACCGCTGTTTTTGCATTGCCTTTTCACTTAATGATTACTTTTAGTGGCTTACTACTGCTCATGTTTATGTTCATGCCTTGGGGAATTAACCAAGCGTATGAAAATAGACAACAGTTCTTACGTGACCAACAGGCCAGCATGATTGAGCAGCCCCAAAAAGCTGAAGATCAGCAGCGCGAAGGTCGGGGTCAACGCGAAGGCGAAAGAGCGGATGGTGGAGAGCGCGGACAGCAACGTGGTGAACATGCTGAAGGTCGTGGTGGGGAACATCCACAACCTGTATTCCATCCTGCACCACTGACAGACCTAGCGCCGATTATGGTGACAGTACAACAGCAGTGGAAAGACAATCCAATTGCTTCGATTAACATTATTTCACCCAATACAGACCAAGCCAAAATTGAGTTCCGTGCCTTGCGTGCTGAAAGTGTCGCGCATCGCAATGTCTATGCAACACTCAACTACAATGGGGTCACAGGTCAAGATGAAACGGATAAAAATATACGGATAAAAAACCCATCTATTCCAAGTGGCATCTATAACGTGGTCACCGTCTTACACGAAGCTCGCGGCGTCGATTTGGCTCTTCGTTGGTTGCTATTCTGTTCGGGCATTTTAGGCACGCTCATGGTCGCTACAGGTCTGATTCTTTGGTGTGTAAAACGTGCACCCCAACAACAGAAACAAGGCTATAAATCGTTTGGTTTCCGACTGGTTGAAGTCCTGAATATTGCAGCCATTATTGGTTTACCTTTGGCCTGCGCAGCATATTTTTATGCCAACCGTTTCATTCCAGCAGATGTAGAAATGCGTCTAAACTGGGAGATCCGTAGCTTCTTTACGGTATGGTTACTCACGCTAATTTATGCCATTTTCCGTACCCACCGGCAAGCATGGTTAGACTTACTGTTATTGGCAACACTCGCTTTCGCCCTGTTACCAGTGGTCAACTTGATGACAGGTGGTCAGGCTTTGTGGAACAGCATTGCGCAGGATCAGTGGATGATTGCATCGGTTGACCTAGCCATGTGGGTAATGGCAGTGATCTTCTATTTCGCTTATAACAAAGTTAAAAAGCATCAAGGTTTGCCGAATAAAAAAGTGAAAGCACCTGTTCAGGAGGCCAAAGCATGATTTGGTTTCTAATGATATGGGCTTTAGCAACCCTAGGTTTTTTTGCTCTTGCCAGCAGTATGTCTAAACATCAAAAGCAAATCTTTAGCAAAGAATTGACACTTCAGCAAACCCGCTTAGCAACCACTGTGGGTTGGTTACTCCTCATTGTTTCTTTGTTCATTTGCTTAACGCAAGGACACTGGAGTACTGAAATCAGTTATTGGGTTGGCGTGATTAGCTTCGCGGCGTTGTTTGTTGGACTTTGCTTGAGTTATTTTGAGCAAAAAATTAGGAATATCGCTGTTTCAGTTTTACTCATATTTATATCCAGTCTAACTTTGCACCTAATCTAAGCCTAAAAGCCAATCTTCGGATTGGCTTTTTCACTTGAAAGCATTAGGCTATCCACAGTTTAAATCTTTGGTTATCTGTATGCCTAAATCTCCTAAAATTCCTGCTAAATTGGTCAACCTTGCAACAACAGGTAATAGTGACGCTCAATTTGAACTTGCTGAACTATATATGCAAAGTGAAAATGAAGATGACATTACCCTTGCAGAAGAATGGGCACTCAAAGCAGCAGCATTAGGTCATGTAGAAGCCATGTATTGGCTCGGTGAAGGTTATGCTTTTTATGCCAAAGAACTTTGTGAAGAAGACCCAAGCGAAGCAGAAACCTACTTTGGACATGCACATCACTGGTTAAAACAAGCTGCTGAACTGAAACACCCTACTGCAATATTAGAGTTGGCTGGTTTTTACCGTCGGGGCGATGTGGTTGAAAAAGATGTCACTAAGTCAATTGAACTGGTACAACAAGCGGCGGAACTGGGTGAGGCTCAAGCCATGCGTGATTTGGCTTTCATTTATGAAAATGCACTAGGTATTGATGCGGATGAAGAAAAAGCCAAATACTGGCACGACAAGGCGGATGCCGCAGAGCAAGAATAAAAGCAAAAGCCCATCCTTTGATGGGCTTTTTACTACTTAAAACTTACGCACAAAAATAATATCTAAATCCTGCTTAGGCACAAAATTCTTTTCTGTCATTTGAAATTGTGTCGAACTGATCTTTTTCACCTGACCATTCCAACAAAATGAAACCAACTCATTGGGATCACGCTCAATCGTCAGTTTAAAATTTTGAATCGGTTTCGCCCAATTTGCGCCCGTTTTCAAGATATAACCCAACGCCTGATAAGGTGCATATTGTGATTTGGCTTTTTTCAAACCCGCTTTGAAGCTTTGATCCATACAATAAGTCTTTTCATCCTCTTCAGGATATAAAGAGACCGAACCACCGACCAATGGTGCATATTCATGCTGAATACGGGTCATGCTGTTCGCTTTAAAATTTTGTTTCCAACTATAAATAACCTGAGACTGCCAGCGAATGAGATCTTCATCTTGAATTTTTAATAGTTTTTGCACTCTTGGATTTTTACAAGTTTGAATTTTTTGCTGAATAGAAATACTTATATCGGCATTTTCACCTTTCCACGGCTGGATCAACTCTTGCTGCGTGAGACTGCAAGCCATAAGCTCATTCGTTACATCGGCTTGAAAGTCTCCATCATGAACATATTCTTGTTCATTACTCGGTAAAAAAGCCCGTACATGCACCTGAGGCTGTATACGCTGACCATTAACTTGAATTTTAAAACTATCAATTAAACCTGTGGCATCAGCATAATCATAGTCCATGTAATTTTGAACTTTCGGTAAGGGAAATAAAATAGTCTCGTTTACCAAATGTTTACTTAAATTTTTAAACTCATAATCGACAATGATTCGCTTTTTACTGATAAATAAGTTTTCACTATACATTTGAATATCTTTATTTTTCAGATATTGCACACCGCCTGTTGCAACAAAACCCGTACTGTCATTCGCACTCACGTGCATAGACATAAATACGAATAACCCTATTATTTTTTTCATTTTAATCTTCTTTTTTAAGGTTTAATGTTCTGCATGAGTCTCAAAGTTTGCATTCTCGATCATGATCACCTGACGACAAATGCCTTCGGCTTTTCGTTGTTGTTCAAATACAGATGCTGGCATAGCATCAAAACTGTCAAAGAAACAGATTTCTTGTTCATCTATAGAATAAACCAGTGAATGGTTTCCGACGCCTTCTAAAGTATCGTAATACACAATAATAAAGTTATTCTGTTCAAACGCCTGCTGAATGTGTTGATAATTGATTGCAGGCGAAATAGGTAACTTTAACTGTTCAGCTTCGGCATAACTCAGTTTTTCTTGTTCTTGAAGATCAGGGTCTTCATCGGTATAGAAATGCACATTGAAACCAAACTTTTTTAAGCCTACAGCCAAGCCTATCGTTGTGGTGCCAAACGTTGCATCATAAGCACAGACATCAATCAATTGTTCAATCTCTGCATCTATACCTAAATGTTGCAGCATCATCCATACTGCATAGATACCGCCATTGGCTTCAAGGTTCATTAAGGATTCAGGGATATTCACGGTCATAACACAATTCAAAAAAGATGATTGTGTTGATAATAAACAAAACATCGTTGGAACTAAATCAATTTCCAAGTACAATACTTCGCTAGTC
>NZ_DKIK01000051.1:0-14930 GCF_002454215.1 Acinetobacter sp. UBA6720 | reverse complement strand
CAAGGCTTACAGGGTGAACAAGGCATCCAAGGTGTGAAAGGTGACACTGGTGCAACAGGTGCGACTGGGATGCAAGGTGTGAAAGGAGATACTGGTACAACAGGCGCAATGGGTTACAGTGCTTACCAAGTTGCACAAGTAAATGGTTTTGATGGCACAATTACCGAGTGGCTTGCCAGTTTAAAAGGTGATACAGGTAACACGGGTATGACTGGTGCTTCGGGGTTTAGTGCCTATCAAGTTGCTGTTGGGGATGGATTTGATGGAACTGTAACTCAATGGTTGGCTAGCCTTAAAGGTGCAGATGGCACAAATGGCATAACAAAAGAGGTGATGGATGCAGCGGATACCTACATCCTGAATGAAGCAAAAACCTATGTGAACCAAGTCGGGGAGCAAACTCTCAATCAAGCGAATGCATATACTGATAGTCGTGTAAATGCTTTGAATCGAGACATGCGAAAACTTGAGGACCGAACCTATGCAGCAGTTGCATCAAGTATTGCGATAGCATCTTTACCGCAACCGACAGATGCAGGTTATAATATGTTGAGTGCTGGTGTGGGGACTTGGGAAGGTGAACAAGGCTATGCTTTCGGTCTTAGTGGTGTGACCGAAAACAATAAATATGTGTACAAAGTCGCAGTGACAACCAATAGTAAAGGTGACTTCGGTGCAGGTGCTGCAATTGGTTGGCAATGGAAATAACAATGATTGATCTTGATTTAAGCTAAAAAGCCTCTGCTTATTCAGAGGCTTTTTAATGTCTAAAATACAACTAAGTTCTCCATCATGATGGATATTTCACAACACTAAGCACCAATAAATATACAAATCTTCTTATATTCTCAATTATTAGCCATAAAATTTGATTTAAGATAGCTCATCTAACAAATTGCGACTGCGCAAATTATAAAAGGTGAAATTATGAAAATGCTTCGTAAGACTTTATGTGCGATGACAGTAGGCGTGGTAGCGCTGGGCCCTGTTATGAGCAGTACAGTATTTGCAGCTTCGGTTGCAGCATCGGAGCAACAAGCGACGACGAGTTTAGTCAAGCAGTTGAGTGGTATTCAAAGTATCAGCTCTAATTTTGAGCAAACCACTAAAGTGACGAATGCATCTAAGGCGCCGAAGAAACAAGGTTTATCTGCTCAGCACATGAATCAGACCTTTAAAGGGGTGATGAAAGTTGAGCGTCCTGGAAAATTCTATTGGGAAACCACCAGTCCTGCGAAACAAACGATTGTAACCTCGGGTAAAACGGTTTGGATTTATGATCCAGACTTACAGCAAGCAGTTCGTCAGACTTTAGATGAACAGGTGGCGAATACACCTGCACTATTATTGTCAGGGAATACCGAGCAAATCCGTAAGTCGTATCGTATTACTCAACCAAATAAGAGCAAAACCTACTATACCTTATATCCAAAGAGTGATGATGGTGCATTTCAAAGCTTGACGATCAGTTTTGGTGCAAAAAGCGCACCAACGCTAATGATCTTAGAAGACTCTTTGGGGCAAACGACTTATGTGCGGTTTAATAACACCAAAGTCAATGCCAGCATTCCAGCTTCAACCTTTAATTTTACACCGCCTAAAGGCACCGACATTATTGATCAATAATGTTGAACAGTCCGTGAAAACCACCTTTGGGTGGTTTTTTTATCGGATGCAGTCCAGTTACATAACGTGGTGGGAAGTTTTTCCTGTGCTTTGTATAGTCTTTGATAAATGAATATATGACTGAGGAAAAGTAATGACATCACTTTATAACAATAAAATGCGATCAGTCTTTGCTGCGGTGCTATGCGTGGGTTTACTCAGTGCTTGTCAGCCACAAAATGACAGTGCTGCGACAAAAAGTGAAGAGACCGCTAAGCCAGCTAAAGTTGCACAGAGCTTACCGCTGATTGAGGCAAAAGTTAGACCATTACCATTGGCGCATTCTATTGCTTGTGATGAAGAAGGTTGTACCCAATACCAGTTGTACAGTTTGGAAACCAATGTCCCGTGGATCAATGAGTATTTTGATGAACGGATGAAAAAAGCCAATCCTGTGGCATTTGAAAAAACCAAGCAGTCAGTAAAGCAGCCAGACGAGAGTATGCTTAGTGAAACTTTGTCGGATGTCCGTTATGTGGCACAGCGTGGCAAATATGCAGATTTTGTTTTGATGGATTATTACTATCCAGCACGTGCGGCGCACGGTATGTATCATAACGAATACATTACTTTAGATTTAGCAACTCGAAAACGGGTTGCACTGAGTGATATTGTGGTGGAGAAGACCGAGTCTAAACTATTAGATGCATTGTATAGTGCCAACAGCATGTGGTTGTCCGAGCATAATATTTCACGTGAGCAATTGAAGCTAACGGACAATTATTATATGAGTGCTAAGGGTATTGTCTTTGTTTATCCCTTATATGAATTAGCCTCTTATGCAGAAGGGATGTCTGAATTGGTTTTACCGTATCCACAAGCCAGCGGCTTAATTAAGTCGGAATATTTACCAAGTTTTGTCGATTATGCTGCTGAGCGAGAAAAAGCGGGTAAAGAAAAGCCATGAAAATTGCTGTAATAAGCCACAGCTAGTGATCGCGTGACTGTATTTTTTGGCTTGAAGCGCTTACACTATAGCCAGTTTTTTTCTTTGCAAAAGATTGGCTATGATCGACCCGAAATTACTCAGAAATAATATTGAGGCTGTAAATTTAGCCTTAGCAAAACGTGGTGTACAACTGAATGTTGAAGAATGGGCATCACTAGAAGCTCGCCGTAAAGAGATTCAATCCAAAACTGAATCTCTTCAGGCAGAACGTAATTCGGGTGCAAAACAAGTTGGCCAAATTAAGAAAGCTGGTGGCGATGCATCTGAAATTATGGCGCGCATGTCAGCAATTGGTGATGAAATCAAAGCGGCAGAAGTGGCTTTGTCTGAATTACAAGCTGAACTTGAAGCGAAATCACTCAGCATTCCAAACTTGCCAGATGAGTCTGTTCCAGAAGGAAAAGACGAAAGTGATAACGTGGAAATCCTCACATGGGGTACGCCACGTACGTTTGACTTCGAAATTAAAGATCACACTGACTTAGGTGAGTGGATGGGCGGTCTTGAGTTTGAAACAGCGACCAAATTGACAGGTTCTCGTTTCAGTGTGCTTAAAGGGCCACTTGCGCGTCTACAGCGTGCGATTACCCAGTTTATGTTGAATACGCATACCTTAGAAAATGGTTATACCGAAGCGTATGTGCCCTATTTAGTCAATGCTGACTCACTCCGTGGTACAGGCCAATTGCCTAAATTTGAAGAAGATTTGTTCAAATTACAAGGTGAAAAAGAGTATTACCTCATTCCAACTGCGGAAGTGCCTGTAACTAACTTCGTGCGTGATGAAATCATTGATGCAGACCGTTTACCACTGAAATATGCAGCGCATACGCCATGTTTCCGTAGTGAAGCAGGTTCATACGGTCGTGATACACGTGGTTTGATTCGTCAGCACCAATTCGACAAAGTAGAAATGGTGCAAATTGTTAAACCTGAAGACTCAATGCAAGCGCTTGAAGAGCTTACAGGTCATGCTGAAGGGATCTTGAAAGCACTAGGTTTGCCATACCGTAAGATCATTCTTTGTGGTGGTGATATGGGCTTTGGTGCAACTAAAACTTACGATCTTGAAGTTTGGGTACCAAGCCAAAATACGTATCGCGAAATTTCTTCATGTTCAAACATGGGTGACTTCCAAGCGCGTCGTATGAAAGCACGCTATCGTGCAGACCAAAAGAAAACTGAGTTTGTCCATACGCTGAATGGTTCAGGTTTGGCTGTGGGTCGTACTTTACTTGCGGTCATGGAAAACTACCAACGTGCTGATGGTTCGATTGAAATTCCGACCGTGCTTCGTCCATATATGGGCGGTGCTGAGTACATTGACTAATAAAGTCGATGTACTGCACCATTTTGTGCACAATAATTGCTTTAAGACAGTCAGATAAAACTCATTGAGGTCGTGTGTGGATATTTTTCCAATCTCTTTAAAGTTGCAGCAGCAACCTTGTCTGATTGTCGGTGGTGGGCATATTGCTTACCGTAAGGCAGTGTTGTTACATAAAGCAGGGGCGGTGATTCATATCATCGCTCCTGATATTGATGCAAATTTATTGCAACTGGTTGAAGAAAGCCAAGGGCAGTATATCCAAGCGCTATATCCTGCGCAGATTCAACTCAATGACTATCGTTTAGTGATTGCTGCAACAGATGATTATGCGGTGAATACTCAAGTCTTTGAGGACTGTGAAGCGCTGAAAATACTGGTCAACAGTGTTGATGATCCACCGCATTGTCGTTTTATGGTTCCTGCCATTGTCGATCGTTCCCCTTTGGTGATTTCAGTTGCCAGCAATGGGACATCTCCTGTTTTATCTCGCCAAATTCGTACCCAGCTTGAAACCAGTATTCCACATGGGATGGGCAAGTTGGCTGAGTTTTCAGGAAAATGGCGTGCCACAGTGAAAGCGAAAATTTCCAGTCCTGATGAGCGCCGTGTTTTTTGGGAAGACTTATATGCAAGTCCGCTGAAAGAACAGGTTTTTCATGACAACCTAGCTGAAGCAGATCGTTTAATCGAACAAGCGTTGGCAGAGTGGAAAACACCAAAAGGTGAGGTGTATTTGGTGGGTGCAGGTCCTGGTGATCCTGAGCTGCTGACCCTCAAGGCTTTGCGTTTGATGCAACAAGCTGATGTGGTGATCTATGATCGTTTGGTTTCCCCTGCGATTATGGAACTTTGCCGCCGTGATGCAACCAAGATTTATGTGGGTAAAGCGCGATCTAACCATGCTGTGCCACAAGAAGGTATCAATGCCTTGTTGGTGGAATATGCTTCGAAAGGTCAGCGTGTTTGTCGTTTAAAAGGTGGTGATCCATTTATTTTTGGGCGTGGTGGCGAAGAAATTCAAGAACTTTTTGCCTCGGGTGTACCATTTCAAGTAGTGCCAGGGATTACCGCAGCTTCAGGCTGTTCCGCTTATGCAGGCATTCCACTTACCCATCGTGATTATGCACAAAGCGTACGTTTCCTTACGGGGCACTTAAAAGAGGGTTCACCTGAATTGCCGTGGGATGAGTTGGTTTATCAAAATCAAACACTTGTATTGTACATGGGCTTGGTTGGTTTAGAAAAAATTTGTGAAAAACTGATTGCGCATGGTCAACGCCCAGACATGCCAGTTGCGTTGATCTCGAAAGGCACCACGCCTGAGCAAAAAGTCGTAGTAGGTACTTTGGCCGATATTGCATCTAAAGTTGAAGAGCATCATATTCAAGCACCTACATTGACCATCATTGGCGATGTAGTGAGTTTGCGTGAACAATTACAATGGCAAGATTAACTTTTGCCAAATTGAAAAAGTAGAGAAAAGCTGTGATCCATGTTGTTTTATACGAGCCTGAAATTCCTGCAAACACAGGAAATATCATTCGTTTATGTGCTAATACTGGAGCGCAGCTACATTTGGTAAAACCATTGGGCTTTGAACTAGATGATAAAAAGCTCAAACGTGCGGGTTTGGACTATCACGAGTGGGCACGCATGCAAATTTGGGAAACATTCGATGAGTGTTTAGCAAATTTGGCAGAAAAGGGGGTTGATCTAAATGCGATTTATCCTTTAACCACTAAAGGAACAGAAACGCCACATACTTCGGATTTGAATCGACCCGTGGCTTTACTCATGGGGCCTGAGACACGTGGTCTGCCTGAACAGGTTCGTATGTTATTTCCACGAGAGCATTGGATTCGTCTACCTATGGCTGAAAACTCGCGTAGTTTGAATTTATCCAATGCGACCGCCGTGATTGTGTATGAAGCATGGCGTCAGCAGGGTTTCAAGCCTTTAGCCTAATCAAATTGCTGTGACAGAGCCTGCTTAAGCAGGCTCTGTTTTTTCTAGCTTTTGATCGAATCCCGCTCTGGATTTTAAAACTTTAAGCATATTAGCTTCGACCCAATCTTTCATTTGATAGGCATTTTGAGCAAAGTCTTTGCCAATCTCAGTTAAGGCATACTCCACTCGTATCACGTTATCTTCATGAATGGTTCGCGTCAGAAAACCATCGCGCTCTAATATCTTCAATTTTTGCGAAAGCACTTTAGGTGAAATACCTAAAACGTTTTTCTTGAGCTCATTAAAGTGCTGCGATTCTTGATCCAACGTATATACAATCAATAAAATCCACTTGTCTGCAAATTTTTCAAAAAAAAGACGAGCAGGGCAGTCTGGATGAAAAATATTAAATTTCATGGGTTTATTCATCTGTAAATATGTTCCTTTTACGTTCTATCTTCATCTGAAACAGTGAATTTGACCAGTTACCAAGTGGTAACTAATTGATACTAGGTTTCATAAGTGTATCATGAATACAGACTTAATGCAGCGTTGTCATTAGACGATGCTTTCGCAAGATACTGGCTAATTGGATGGATCATAGGATGAATGTTTCAGAGGCGGTTGTTTTTATTACGGGTGGAAATCGTGGCTTGGGACTAGCCATCGCTCGGGAAGCTCGTCATCAGGGCGCTAAAAAAATTTATGTAGGGATGCGTCAGATCGGTAGTTTTCACGAAGAAGGGTTAATCCCGATTCAACTCGATGTGAATGATGAGGGATCTATACAGCAGGCTGCCGAACAATGTGCAGATACCACGATTCTTGTGAATAATGCAGGCATTGCACTTTTGAATGAGCATCCTGTTGATGCCAATATCATTACAACTACGCAAAAGATTTTGGAAACTAATTTATTGGGTTTGATGCGAGTGACCCAAATTTTTGCTCCAATCTTGCAAAAGAGCCAACAGGCTTATGTGGTCAACATTCTCTCAGATGTGTCATGGGAGCCAAGCACTGTTTTGACTAGTTATGCTATTTCCAAAGCAGCAGCATGGTCCTATACCAACTCAAGTCGCCAGTGGTTGTCTCAATTTAATATTCAGGTGATGGGCGTACATGTGGGTTTTATTGATACCGATCTGACTCGTTCATTACCTATTCCGAAGATTGCACCGGAAACAGTGGCTCAAGAAATTTTCCACGGCATCCAGCAAAATGCTTATGAGGTTTTAGTTGGAGAAAAGACTCAACAGCTTAAACAAGGTTTAAGTGCTGAAGTGGCAAGTTATGTGAAACTTAAGCCTGATCAGGCAAGCGTTTAAAATATTACATATGATTTATTTTTAATGGTTTACATGGTGCGATGTCACAATTGATTGGCCCATGCAAATGATGTGATTTAAAAGAGGAAACTAAAATGTCGAAAATTTCTGTTGTTTATTTTTCAGGTTATGGTCATACCAAAGTGATTGCTCAAACGTTTGCGCAAGAAATTGGTGCAAATCTGGTAGAGATTGATCCAAATGGAGACATTCAGGAGCAAGATTGGCTGACACTGGATCAATCTGATGCAATTGTATTTGGTGCACCGACTTATATGGGCACTGCACCGTGGCAGTTTAAAAAGTTTGCTGATGCATCTTCAAAGAAATGGTTTACCCGCGCATGGCAAGATAAGATTTTTGGTGGATTTACCAATAGTGCAAGCCTCAATGGGGATAAGCAAGTGACCTTAATCCAATTGCAAACACTTGCGTCGCAGCATGGTGGTATTTGGGTGAGCTTGGGTTTATTGCCAGCCAACAGCAAAGCTGCAACCCGTCAAGATGTGAATAACTTGGGTGGTTCTGTAGGCTTATTGGTGCAAACGCCTTCAGATGCAAGTGTGGATGAGATCCCAACAGGGGATTTAGAGACTGCAAAAGTTTATGCACAACGCATTGCCAAAATTACTCAACAATTTAAGGGTTAGTTTTTTAGCCATATCCTTAAAAAGAAAAAGACGCACTTGGCGTCTTTTTCTTTTTAAATGAGAGATTATGGGTGATCATCAAATTCATTATGTTGTGGTGCTGGTTGCTTAAAGCCTTTGGTTTTATAACCTAAGTATAAAATACCAAACATTGCCCACCACAAACCGAATTTCAATGCAGTTTCTTCAATCTCTAACCACATGGCAAAGATACTGAGGAATCCACACATTGGAATGACTACAAAGCTCAAGATGTCTTTAATATTCTTTGTGCGACCATCACGCAGAGCATAACGCGAAATAACGGATAAGTTTACAAAGGTAAATGCCGTTAAAGCCCCGAAGCTGATCATCGAAATGACGATGTCCAAGTCCATGAAGCCCGCGGTTAATGCCACAGCACCTACAATGAGAATGTTATAAGATGGTGTGAAGCTTTTCGGACTAATATGACCAAAAATCTTCTTGTTAATCACGCCATCACGGCCCATTACATACATTAAACGTGAAACGCCTGCATGTGCCGAAATACCTGATGCCATAACAGTCACAATTGCGAAGTACAACACCACCGTTTTAAACGCCACGCCACCAACGGCTTGTAAAATGTCAGGCTGTGTTGCAGCAACATCTTCAAAGTACGTCTTAGGATCGTTCGGGAAGTAAATCTGCATGAAGTAGGTGCTGATAATAAAGATCACACCTGCAAAGAGTGCTGTTAAGAAAATCGCTTTAGGTAGAGTTTTCTCGGTATCTTTTGTTTCTTCTGCAAGTGAGCTAAGTGAGTCGAAACCAGTGAATGAGAAGCACAGTAAAGTCGCACCAGTAATTAGGGGACCCAGTGTAGTAAGTTCATTCCAAAATGGCTCTAAGCTCCATAACTGATATTTCGCATTGACCAAAGTACCATCAGCATTGATGCCACTTGCAAGTAAGCTGTAAACCATCCAGGTAAAGTATGCGATAACTGCTAACTGTACCAAAACGATTAAGCCATTAAAGTTTGCAACGAAGCGTGCACCGCGTAAGTTGACCGCCGTCATAAATGCAGTTAAGCCTACTACCCAAACCCAATGGTTTACATCAGGGAATAAGGCTTCTAGGTAAATCACAGCAAGAATGATGTTGACCATTGGAGACAATAAATAGTCTAACCATGATGACCAACCCACCATAAATCCAACATTTGGATGGATGGATTTTTGTGCATAGGTGTAGGCTGAACCCGAGGAAGGGTAGCGACGAATCATGTGACCATAACTGATCGACGTGAATAAAATTGCGATTAAAGCAATGATGTATGACGTCGGCACATGATAATGACTTTCTTCTGATACTAAACCGAAAGTATCAAATAATGTCATTGGTTGAATATAAGCTAAACCAATAATAATGATGTGCCAGAGACCTAGCGTTTTTTGCAGTTTAGCTGCCGATTGAGTCCCAGAAATATTAGTCAACGGCGTTATCCTCTTTATCGTTGATCAAGGATCAGTCATGTTTATAAGGATCGTTTGAGACGAACGATCCCCCCTATGTTTAATTTCAAAAGTGCGCCAATCTACATTAATTTGGCATCTTTTGTCAGTAACTTTTTCAGATTTTTTAGCAGTTTTTATGCCAATAAGTCTATGCATAGCATTATTCCTTATGGCAAATAAAAGCCCGATGTTTAAAAAAGCATCAGGCTAAGATTGTCGCTATATTGGCTGATTTTATGCCAATTACCAAGCTTTTTCTAAAATTGCTTTTAAATCTTTTAAGCTGGCTTCTTTCGGGTTGTAAATAATTGAACCATCGTTGAGGGCTTTTTCTGCGACCTCATCGAGTTGTTCTAAGGTCACTTTTCCTGTTTCACTCAACGTACGCGGTAATTTGGTTAATGTGAATAAGCGATCACGCATCGTGAGTAATGTACTAATGGCTTTGTCTGCACGTAAGTGAGCAGGAGTCTGCGCATAGATATCTGGCCCTGCAAGCGGTAATAGGAGGTCTGCAATCTTGTCTCCATTCACTTCTTTATTAAACTCAAGTACATAAGGAAGGATCAGGTTCATACATAGTCCATGCGGTAAGTGGGCAACTGCACCTAAAGCATGGCCTAGAGAGTGAACGAGACCGACCATTGAGTTTGAAAATGCAATACCTGCCATAGTGGAGGCTTGAGCCAATTCTAAGCGACCGTTCGCGTCGCTTGGATTATCCAGTACATTAAACAAATGATTGCTGACTTTTTTAATTGCAGCCGTAGCATAGGCATCTGAAATCGGATTGTGTGCCATGCAAGTATAGGCTTCGACAGCATGGGTCATGGCATCCATTGCGGTCATCGCGGTTAGGTGTGGTGGCAAGGTTTGGGTCATGCGTGGATCAAGAATCGCAGCATGTGGCATTAAATAGTACGATGCGAAAGGTAGTTTGACATTTTTCTCTGGATCAGACACCACTGCAACCATGGTAACTTCAGAACCTGTACCTGATGTGGTTGGTATTACAAAAAAGGGTTTGAGTGGTTTAGGTAGGTTATGTGCCCCAGAGTATTTGAGTAAGTCATCACCACCTTCAGACACCAAAATATTGGTGGCTTTAGAGGTATCAATCACTGAACCCCCACCGACAGCAATAATGGCATCACACTGGTGTTCACGGTATAAATTGGCCGCTTTACGTACTGTCTCTAAGCTTGAATCAG
This sequence comes from Acinetobacter sp. UBA6720, assembly GCF_002454215.1. Classification (NCBI taxonomy): domain Bacteria; kingdom Pseudomonadati; phylum Pseudomonadota; class Gammaproteobacteria; order Moraxellales; family Moraxellaceae; genus Acinetobacter; species Acinetobacter sp. UBA6720. Next base: position 4,369 of record NZ_DKIK01000051.1, on the reverse strand, counting down.
GCGGAACATCATCAAAAATAGCACCAATCACTGCGTCGGTGGATTCAAAAGCTGCTTCAATCGGTGCAAGTAAATTGTTGGCACGTACGCCTTTGTCAGTAATGATTAAAGGTCGGGTTGCCCCTAATGTTGCCAGTTCAAACGGAATGTGTTCCAAAGCAGCATGACCAGCGATCACTTTTACAGGACAAAAAAATTCGTAATAAGGCTTCGCCATGTTATGCACTCCGTTTTAAATATGATTGGGCTACTTTGAGGTAAATATTTGCAGCGCCTGTGAGTTTTTCTTTTAAGCTCAGTTCTGTTGGGTATTCTTTGACTGCAAGTTCTGCAACCATTTTTGGCAAAATCAAGGATTCCATTTTATTTAGACAGCGGACGAGGCGAATTGCATAAGAAATATCGCCATCTGCGATCATACGATCATGGGCAAATGCTTGTGCTGTACTTTCTTGAAATGAAAATACTAAAAAGGCATGACTTAAATGTTTAAACGTAATCGTTAAATCTGCTTTTAGACTGCCAGGTGTCAGCAGTTCAAGTTGATGGTCTTCGGTCACTTTGGCTAAAAAAGCAGGCCCATTTGGAAAAACATTCATAGATAGAGTGAAATTGGCTGGAAATTTTGCAACTTCTTGCTGAATTTCACTATCGACTTGGCTGGCCATGACCAATCCTCGGCCAATCACATCCATCATAAGTTTGACATAGGTTAATTGCAGAGCGGGTTTCACTGAATTGAGGTTAATCACTCGCTGTCCTTTCTAAAAATAATTATTAGTTTAGAGTAAATACTCTAATTTATTTTTCCATGAAAAGCAAAGCCTTTATACATGCTGTACTTGAACATCTTTAAAGTAACCGCTGTGCTTTAAAGTTTCAATAATATCGGCACATAAGTTTTCAAAACGTGGGTAGTCGGTTTTGAGGTCTGAGATACGCACCATTTCCAAACCTGCATAACCACATGGATTGATGGTCTGAAATCCGAACAAATCGCAGTCAATATTTAAGGATAAACCGTGATAACTACGGCCTTTACGTATTTTAAAACCTAGTGAGCCAATTTTACGTCCATCAACGTAGACGCCAGGTGCATCAGCTTTGGCATAGGCTTCAATCTCATATTTTTTGAGTAACTCAATCATTAAGTTTTCAGCATAAGATACTAAAGTACGGACGTTCCAGCCAAGACGGTTGAGGTCAAACATAAAATAGGCAACCAATTGACCGGGACCATGCCATGTCACTTGACCACCACGGTCGGATTGAACAACAGGGATGTTGCTGTTCATCAAAATATGTTCAGGTTTTCCTGCTTGACCTTGGGTGAGAACATCATGATGTTGCAGTATCCAAAGTTCATCAGGCGTATCCACATCACGTTGTTCAGTCAATGTCTTCATTTCAATAAAGCGGTCAGCATAGGGAGTTAGGCCATCAAACTGACGAATAATGAGTTGTGGTTTGAGAACGACATCTGACGACACGGCACTTGCGTCCTTATAAAACAAAAAGTATGTGTTAAATTATAAAGAAAAGATCAATAGTGTAGGGGGATTTCTTTAGTGAATAAGTTGAATTCTTGAGATTAAAATATAGGCACAAAAAAACACGCTCGTAAGCGTGTCTCATTGATACATCATTTGAATTACAGTGCAGTCTTAATTAACGGACAAGCTGCAAGATCTGCATATAACTGATGCACTTGTTCTAACTCTTCAAAACGCAATTGTGCAGTCAAAGAGTGATATTTACCAGTACGTGATGGCTGAGTTTGAACCGATTCAGCATCAAACTCTGGAAAATGTTTTACTAAAATTTCAACTACAGCAACACGTAAGTCATCGCCAGCAAGGCCAATGAGTTTAATTGGGTAGTCCATAGGAAATACCCAAAGATGTTCTTGTAATTCACGAGATGGTGTGCGGTCTAACATAGTCATGAGCGTCAGTCCCCCTTTTATTTCAAACGCCTGCGAAAGTGCAGGCGTTAGGTGTTGCGCTTAAAGACTTAATGGAGACAATTGATAAAATTTCAAGTCTCCATCGCGTCCATATAAATTAGTCGTTTTCCAAGAATGAACGTAAGTGTTCTGAGCGAGAAGGGTGGCGAAGCTTACGTAATGCTTTCGCTTCAATCTGACGGATACGCTCACGCGTTACATCAAACTGTTTACCTACTTCTTCTAAAGTATGGTCGGTTGGCATGTCGATACCAAAACGCATTTTTAGAACTTTCGCTTCGCGTTCAGTCAAGTTTTCAAGCACTTCACGTGTCGCTTCTTTTAAGCCTTCAGACGTTGCAGCATCGACAGGTGAAGTGATGTTTGAGTCCTCAATGAAGTCACCCAAATGCGAATCTTCATCATCGCCAATCGGTGTTTCCATCGAAATTGGTTCTTTGGCAATTTTCAGCACTTTACGCACTTTAACTTCGTCCATTTCCAGACGTTCACCGAGTTCTTCAGGTGTTGGTTCACGGCCCATTTCTTGTAGAAGTTGGCGTGATACACGGTTGATCTTGTTAATGGTTTCGATCATGTGTACTGGAATACGAATGGTACGCGCTTGGTCGGCAATCGAACGAGTAATAGCCTGACGAATCCACCACGTTGCATAAGTCGAGAACTTATAACCACGACGGTATTCAAACTTGTCTACCGCTTTCATCAAACCGATGTTACCTTCTTGGATTAAGTCCAAGAATTGTAAGCCACGGTTGGTATATTTTTTCGCAATCGAAATTACCAAACGTAAGTTCGCTTCTACCATTTCTTTTTTCGCGCGGCGTGCTTTTGCTTCGCCTACAGCCATCCGTTTTGAAATGTCTTTGATGCCTTTAACATCAAGGCCCAAATCTTTTTCAATGTCTGCAATTTTTTGTTGGAACGCTAAAACATCTGGACGTACTTTTTCAAGATAGCCTTTTTGATCTGGCGACGCTTTCGCAATTTGTTCATCCAACCAAGCAAAGTTTGATTCTTGACCTGGGAAAGAGGTGCGGAATTGCGTGCGATCCATACGACCACGGCGAACTGCATAGCGCATTACTTCACGTTCAGAGGTACGAATTTGTTCATGCGTACCACGAATCATTTCTGAAATGATGTCAAATAAACGAGGTGTAAATTTGAACATCATAAACACAGTTGCTAGTGCTTCTAATGCATCTTCAGCTGGTTTGCTTGAACGACCGTGCTTTTCGATTACCGCTTGGGTATTTTTCCAAGCGGTTGCCAATTCGTCAAAACGAACTTTTGCAATTTCAGGATCTGGACCAGACTCGCCTTCAGAATCATCATCACCTTCAGACTCTTCTTCTTCCTCGTCATCATCCAGTTTCACATCTTTGGTTGATTTGCTCGAAGACTCTTCTTCGTCATCAATCTCAGATTCTTCTTCGAGGACTTCTGGAATGTCTTCATCTGTTTCTGGATCTAAATAACCAGAAAGGATGTCTGCAAGGCGACGTTCGCCTGCTTCATAATCTTTGTATTCTTGTAATACCACTTCAACCGCATTCGGCCAGTAAGCAATCGAATGAAGAACGTCGCGAATGCCTTCTTCAATACGTTTAGCAATGCTGATTTCGCCTTCACGCGTTAACAGTTCAACTGTACCCATTTCACGCATATACATGCGGACTGGATCTGTAGTACGACCAGGTTCATTTTCTACAGAAGCGAGAACAGCTGCGGCTTCTTCTTCAGCAACTTCATCGGCAGCTTCATTACCACCTTCAAACATTGCATCGTCAGATTCAGGTGCACGCTCATGCACAGGAATACCCACGTCTTGAAGCATTTGAATAATGTCTTCAATCTGTTCGCTTTCAGTAATCGAGTCTGGGAGATGATCGTTAACCTCAGCGTAAGTTAGGTAACCTTGCTCTTTGCCTCGGCTAATCAGAGCCGCTACTTGCGAAGTAGGGGAAGTCATATCGCTCATCTTTGCTTACTCTTTGTTGAATCTGTGGCAGTGGAAAACCGTGCATTTTAGCACAATTTGCTTCATAAATTTAGCTGTCAATAGCTGTCTATTTCATCAGGATAATTCAGCAAAAGTGCGACCTGATAAAATATTAAAATATAAATTCAGTAATTTAGATGGGGGTGAAATTGTTGTTTTCAAGTTCATCCCTCACGCGCTTAAGTTTAAAACCCAAATATGAAATAAAGGATATTTGGCGTTTATTCGGCACAAACAAGCCGTAAAACTAAACAGACGCAAGGTGGATTATATCATGCCATAAAAATTGCTTAAAAATAAAGAGCAAAAATCGAATTAATTGCTCTAAATGCAAATAAAACTTGACAAGGTTCTGTAACCCATATAAATAGCGCCTAAGACCCTTCACATTTTTTCAC